>DASVVD010000654.1:0-6111 GCA_036386715.1 Pseudoduganella sp. | reverse complement strand
GGCTCGCCGCCCTGCCACGTAAACAGCACCTCGGGGCCGGGTTCGCGCGCGATGTTCTGCGCCACGTAGGCGCGCAGCACGTCGTCGCCCATCAGGAAACGCTCGCGCGCCGGGTACAGCTGCTCCTTCTCCAGGTAGAAGCAGTAGCTGCAATCGAGGTTGCACAGCGGCCCCGTGGGCTTGGCCATCAGGTGCAGGCCGGCAGCTTGCATCGTCATCGCGCGGCGCTCTCCACGGCCGGCTTGCGGAAATCGATCGTCACCTTGCCCAGCGTGCCCGTGAACGGGAACGGCGCCCTGTATCGCTCGCTGACGGAGGTTTGCAGGTCGCGCCCCAGGTCGAAGCCTTCGTCGTACGAGAAGTAGGCGATGCCGGCCCGCAGCGGTACCTGGCCCTTGCCCAGCGGCGCGCCATCCTGGAACAGCGTGATGTCCGCGCCGCTCGCGGCGTTCGGAGAAAATTCCACGGCCAGCAGCGACTTGCCCGGCTTGACGGTACCGCTGGACGTCACGACGACAGGCTGCACGCCATTGGTCTGCGCATAATGCAGCCTGCCATCCTGGAGGAAAATGCTCGACCCGCCGAAGCGGCCGCCATTGGCCACCAGCACGCCGTCGGCGCCTCCTTGCGGGATATCCACGGCCACGCTGAGCCGGTAGTACGGGCCGTTCACGGGCGGCGCGGTCAGCGAGAACACGTGGCCGAGGTCCGGCGCCAGCTCGATCACTTCCTGCCCTTTCCAGGCGCTGCGGTTGCGGCCGAAGTCCTGGTACAGCGTGTCCTTCAGCGGGAACACCTTGTATTTCGCGCCTTCGCTCTCGAAGCGGGCCTGCAGTTCCTTCAGCCTGGCCGGGTGTTCGGCCGCCAGGTTGCGCGTCTCGGTCGGGTCTTCCGCCACGTGGTACAGCTCCCACACGTCGTTCTCGAACGGCGTGCCGGACTTGTGCAGCGTGGCGGCCTTCCAGCCGTCGTGGTAGATGGCGCGGCTGCCATTGATTTCAAAGTACTGCGTCACGTGCCGCGACGGCGCTTTCGCATCGGCGACCGAATACGCCAGGCTGGTGCCTTCCAGGCCATCCTGCTGCACGCCAGCGATGCGCGCCGGCGCCGGCTGGTGCGCCAGTTCCAGCGTGGTCGGCAGCATGTCGATCACGTGCGCGTACTGGTTGCGGATGCCGCCCTTCTCCCGGATCTCTTGCGGATACGAGAGGATCATCGGGTTGCGCGTGCCGCCTTCCGAATTGGCATCCTGTTTCCAGCGCTTGAACGGCGCATTGCTGGCCTGTGCCCATCCCAGCGGATAGTTCGGGTTCGAGTAGTCGCTGCCGATCCGGTCGATATTGGCGAGCTCGCGGCCGATACCGGCTTCGGGATACAGCACCACGCCCAGGCCGTTGGTGGTGCCATGCTCGCTGCCTTCCTTGCTGGCGCCGTTGTCGCCGATCATCACGGCGATGATCGTGTTGTCGAACTGGCCCGTCTTCTTCAGGTGGTCGACCAGGCGGCCGATTTCCGCATCGGTATAACTGAGGAAGCCGGCGAACGTTTCGAAGTAGCGCGCGTACAGCCGCTTTTCGTCGGCACCCAGCTGGTCCCAGGCCTTCACGGAGGCATCGCGCGGCGGCAGCACCGCGTCTTGCGCGATCACGCCCAGTTTCTTCTGGTTGGCGAAGACCTGCTCGCGGTAGCTGTCCCAGCCCGCGTCGAAGCGGCCCTTGTACCTGTCGATCCATTGCCGGGCCACCTGGTGCGGCGCGTGGGTGGCGCCCGGCGCGAAGTACAGGAAGAACGGGCGCTCGGGATTGTCGAGCTTCTGGCGCGTCACGTACTGGATCGCCTTGTCCGTCAGCAGTTCGTTCAGGTGCCGGCCTTGCGGGTCGTCGTCGAGCGGTTTCGTGCCGTCGACCAGTTGCGGGTGCCACTGGTCTGTTTCGCCGGACAGGAAACCGTAGTACTGGTCGAAGCCCTTGCCGGTGGGCCAGCGGTCGAACGGGCCGGCCGGGCCGGATTCCTCGATCGGCGCCAGGTGCCACTTGCCGACGGCAAACGTGCTGTAGCCGTTCGCACGCAGGATCTCGGCCGCGGTGCCCTTGCTGGCGGGGATGCGCGCCGTGTAGCCGGGCCGCTCGGCGGCCGTCTCGGGGAACAGTCCCATCTCCACGCTGTGGTGGTTGCGGCCTGTCAGCAGCGCGGCGCGCGTGGGCGAGCTGATGGCGGTGGTATGGAAGTTCGTGTAGCGCAGGCCCTGGGCCGCCAGCGCGTCGAGGTTCGGCGTTTCGACGAGGCCGCCGAACGTCGAGGCGGCGCCATAGCCCACGTCGTCGAGCAGGATCCAGATGACGTTCGGCGCGGCCTGGCCTGCCGGCTTGCCTGCGGGTGGCTGTGCCGGTGCCGGGCGTGGCGTGGCCGCGTCGGCCAGCGGCGTCAATGCGGTGGCGAGGGCGCCGGCGGCCAGCAGGCCATGCCGGGTCGCTGTGTTCATGTTTGTGCTCATGTTTTCCTTGTCATGGAGTGATCAGAATTCGAGGCGGGCCGTGGCGCCCATCGTGCGGGGCGCGCCCGCCGCGGCGGCATAGCCGCCGCCACCGGTCAGCTGGCTGGCCTGGACCGCCAGGAAGTAGCGCTTGTCCAGGGCGTTGCGCGCCCACAGCGACAGGTCCCAATGGCGCTCGCCCGCGCCGAAGCGCCAGCCGGTGGACACGTTCAGCAGGCCGTAGGCGCCGATCCGCGCATACTTCGAATTGTCGATATAGCCTTGCGCCGACGAGCGCCAGGCGAAGTTGGCCACCAGGTACTGGCGCACGCCGCCGCCTGGCTGCCATTCGAACCGTGCGCCCGGGTTGAGGATCCACTGCGGCGCCCCGACGACGGGCCGGCCGCCCAGGTCGGCCTTGGTGGCCCCCGTCGCCGCCAGTTCGGCCGCCGCCGGCGCATCGGTAAAGCGCGTGTAGCGGGCGTCGTTGTACGAACCGGTGAACGCCAGGGCCAGGCCACGCGCGGGGCGGGCCTTGACGTCGAACTCCACGCCTTCGCTCTTCACGTCGCCCGCATTGGTGAGGATCAGCACCCGCGTGACCGGCCCCTGCACGAAGGCGTTGGTCTGGTAATCCTGGATGCGCGTGCGGAAGTAGTTGGCGTTCACCAGCAGGCGGTTGTTCCACCACCCGCTCTTGACGCCCAGTTCGATGTTGTCCGCTTTCTCGGGCTCGATCTTCAGCGACTGCGCGCCGAGCGTGGGTGCCGAACCGACGCCGCTGATGCTGATGCCGCCCGACTTCTCGCCGTGCGACAGCGTGGCATAGGCCAGCAGCGCCGGCGTGACCTTGTAGGCAACCGTGGCCAGGCCGGACGGTGCGTTGCCCGATACATGCAGGTCGCCCGAGTCATAGGCGCCGCCGATCCCGTTGCGCGTCGCTGCAACGATCGCGCGCGCCGCCGCCGGATACGTCGCCAGCGCCCTGCCGCCGGCCAGTGCCTCCCGATAGACCCGTCCATCCTTGCTCTCGTGCGTGCCGCGCAGCCCCGCCGTGAGGTCGAGCCGGTCGCTCGCGTGCCAGTTGCCCTGGCCGAACAGGGCATAGCTGTCGGTGGTGCCATGGCCGTGCGACATGGCGAAGGTGTTGTCGGCGATGCCGAGGCCGGCCGTGTTGTTCAGCACGAGCAGGTCCGCCTTCGGCCCCATCTCGATGGTGAAGTCGTCGCCGATGTTCTGGTGATAGTAATAGGCGCCGAGCACGTAGTCGACGCTGCCGCCGGTGGGCGACGCGAGCCTGAACTCCTGCGAGAACTGCCGGTGCTCGACATTGAAGCCGCCGTCGGTCAGGCCGGATGCGGGCGTCAGGTCGTTGTCGTTATGGGGACGGAAGGTCCAGAAGCGCGAGGCGGTGATCGACGTGGCATTGAAGCCGCTGGTCAGGTGCCAGTTCGCCTCGGCCGACACGCCACCCTGGTACACCACCACCCGCTGGCCGCTGTTGAAATCCACTTCATGGTTGCGCGGATCGGTATTGATCGGCTGGCTGCCCGCGGGCAGTCCCAACGCAGCGGCGGCAGCGGCTTGCCAATCGAGCTTGCCGGGTGCCGCGGGGCCGAAGCCGTACGGCACGAGCGTCCCTTGCGTATCGTCTTCCTGGTGATAGTCGGCGATCAGGCGCAGGTCGAACGTGTCGTCCGGCTTGAACAGCAGCTGGCCACGCAAGCCGTCACGGCCCACGCTGTTGTAGCGCCGCCCGTCATGACGGTTGCGCAGCCAGCCGTCGTCGTGCGTCTTCGACACGGAAAGCCGCCCGGCCACCGTGTCCCCCAACGGCCCCGACAGCGAGGCCAGCGCCTGGTAGTAGCCGCGCTCCCCGCCCGACAGTTCCACGCTGTGTTCCGGTGTGAACGTGGGCTTCTTCGTGGTGATATTGAGCACGCCGGCGGTGGTGTTCTTGCCGAACAGCGTGCCCTGCGGGCCGCGCAGCAGGTCGACCTGCTCCAGGTCGACGAGGTCGATCGCCAGCATGCCGGGGCGGCCCTGGTACACGTTGTCGACCACCAGGCCCACGCTGCCTTCCAGTCCTTCGTTGGCAGGATTGCTGCCGATGCCGCGCACCGCCACGCTCGACACGCGCGGTTGCATGAACGCCGCGTTCGTGCTGGGCAGCGCCTGCTGCAGGTCCTGCAGTTGCGAGATCAGGTTCGCCTTCAGGTCGTCGCCACGGAGGACGGAAATCGGCGCCGGCACTTCCTGGGCGCGCTCGGTGCGACGCCGCGCGGTGACGGTCACTTCGATCGGCGCCGGTTGTGCCGTCGCAGCCAGTGGCGCGGTGCCCTGCAGCGGCTCGGAGTCGTCCGCCGCATTTGCGGCGCCGAACGTGGACAGCAGGGCGAGCACCAGCGCGCGCCTGGTGGCACGTGGATTGCAGATCATGTTTGCCTTCAAATTAATGTAACGGTGCAGTTACATTAATTGGGCAGACCAAATCGCGTAAAGGAATTAAAACGGCTTTGCTTATGACATTCCTGCAAGATCGCGCCGCGGCGATGCGCCGCACAAAGCGCGCCGATGATGCGACAATCGCACACCCTGATTCCAGCGCCTTGCCCATGCCTTCCACACCCGTTGCCGCCGCCGGGCGTCCCACCCGCGACGCCGCTGAACAACTCCTGGCCCGGATTTTCGAGGCCGCCCGCGTCGAGTTCCTTGCCAAGGGCATCGAAGGGGCGAGCATGGAAGGCATCGCGGCGGCCGCCGGCTGCTCGAAACTCACGCTGTACCGGCGCTTCGGTACCAAGCAGGAACTGTTCAAGTCGCTGGTGAAGGCGCGCTCACCCGACTACGGGCAGCGCTTCCACGTCGACGTCACCCAGCATCCGGAACAGGTGCTGTACAAGCTGGGGCTGGGCATCGCCGCGTTCTTCTTCAAGACGGACAATTTGAAACTCATCCGGCTGGTCGTGGCGGAAATGAGCCGCGTCGACGGGCTCGCTGAGATGATGAAGGAGGAAGGAGACCGTTTCCGCGAACCGGTCAGGGCCTGCCTCGAGGAGTTGATGCGCCGCGGCCACGGCAAGTTCGACGACCCCACGCTGGCTGCGATCCAGTTCATCAACCTGTGCGTGCTGGGTCACTTCTACCTGATCGCCGGTTATACGGCGGACCAGGTATCGCCGGAACAGCAGGAAAAACTGGTGCGCTCCGCGGTGACGCTGTTCGTTGCGACGCATTTTGCCGACACGTCGGCGTGATGCCTCGATCAGCGCCGGCGCGCCAATGGAACAGGCAATGGAACGGCAGCGGACCCGTGGCTCACCTGCATGCCCGCACGCCGCAAGGCAAGGACGTCAGTGCCGTGCGGCGAACATCAACCCGGCGGTAACCAGCAGCACCAGGCAGAACAGCAGGCGCAGGCTGCGGGCGGGAAAGCGGTGCGCCAGCATCACGCCGGTCGACACGCTCAGCACGCCGCCGATCGCCAGCGGTATGCCGACCCACCAGTCGACCTGGCCCTCGCCGGCATAGGTGGACAGGGCAACCAGGGTGCCCGGCACCACGAGCGCCAGCGCCATCCCTTGGGCACGCGCCTGGGCGACATTGAAAAACCCCACCAGGGCCGGCACGACGACAAG
>DASVVD010000653.1:0-7713 GCA_036386715.1 Pseudoduganella sp. | reverse complement strand
CGTTCCCCAGTCGACACCGCCAACGCTGCCCGGCTTGCAGGCCCCGCCCGGCGGCACTGCCGCACCACGGCGCGTGCCCGCCGAAGGTGCAGCGGCAGCGCTGCCCACGCCCTCTTCCGCCGCCCAGAAACTGTATGCCGCCGCCAAGGCCGACCTGCTGCAGGTGCGCTCGCTGCTGAAAAGCGGCCGCACCCAGTCCTCGGTCGGCTCGGGCTTCCTGGTCGGGACCTCCAACCTGGTGCTGACCAACTACCACGTCGTCTCCCAGTTCGCGCTCGACCCGGAAACCTACACCGGCGAGTGGGTCGACACCGCCGGCCAGCGCGGCAATATCGAGCTGCTGGCGGTCGATGTGCTGCACGACCTCGCCGTGGTACGCGTCAACCGCTACGGCACCGGCTTCTTCAAGGTGCCCGAGGATGCGGTCCGGCTGACCCAGGGCCAGTACCTGTACTCGCTCGGCAACCCGCTCGACCTGGGCTTTGCGATTTCCGAAGGCGCCTACAACGGCGTCATCTCGCGCAGCTTCTACGACCAGCTGATGTTTACCGGCCCGATCAACTCGGGCATGAGCGGCGGCCCCAGCCTGACGGCCGACGGCGAAGTGGCCGGCGTCAACGTGGCCAAGCGGCTCGACGGTGAACTGGTCAGCTTCCTGGTGCCGATCCGCTATGCGCAGCGGCTGCTCAAGCAGGTGACGGACCAGGTAGGCAAGGTGGACGGCAAGCCCGCGGCAGCGCCGAAGGACTTCACGGCGATCGTCACCCAGCAGCTGCTGATGCACCAGAAAGCGATGGTTGACCAGTTGCTGGCCGGTCCGCTGACGAAAAAGCCGATGGGTCCCTACGAGGTGCCGGTGCGCGAATCGGAACAGATGCGCTGCTGGGGCAACTCCAGCGCACAGCCCGCGTCGCGCAGCGAAAAGCCGTATGCCGTCGACACCACCAGCTGCGCGATGGAGTCGTCGGTATTCGTCTCCGAGTCGCTGCAGACGGGCGCGATCGGCATCCGCCACCAGTTCCTGCGCAGCACCGGCCTGGGTGAAATCCAGTTCGCGCAGCTGTCATCGAGCTCGTTCAAGAACGAATCGTTCGGCAGCTACAAGGACCGCCGCATGACCGGCCCGCAATGCACCGAACAGTTCGTGACGAACGGCTCGCTGCCGATGCGCGCCGTGCTGTGCGTGCGCGCCTACCGCAAGTTCGCCGGCCTGTACGATTTCTCGCTGCTCACCGCCAGCACCGACGACGGCGCGATGAACCTGCAAAGCCGGCTCGATGCGCGCGGCGTGTCCTATGACAACGGCATGCGCACCGCGCGCGCCTTCCTCGAAGCGCTGGCGCGCAGGGGTGCCAAATGACGGCGCCCTACTTCATCGAGATCCTGGCCCGCAACGGCGATGTGATTTCCCGGCAGCGCTTCGAATCGCTACCCGTCACGCTGGGCCGCGGCTACGATAACGACGTGGTGCTCGACGATGCCCACACGGCGCCGCACCACGCCGTGCTGGAACGCCAGGACGACGGCGCCCTCGTGCTGCGCGACGCGGGCAGCCAGAACGGCATCGTGCTGCACGGGCGCCGCGAACCCCTGGTGCCCTTGAGCGGCACCACCGTCGTGCGGCTGGGGCATACGCGGCTGCGCGTGCGCGATGCCACCTTCCCGGTCGAACCGGAACTCACCGATACCACCATGCATGCGTGGGAAGGCGGCGCGCCGGCGCTCGCCGGGCTGGCGCTGATCGCGCTGTTCATCGGCGTCGAGCAGGCGCTGACCGATACCGAGGGTTTCCAGGCGATCCGCTACCTGCTCACGATCGCCAGCGGCGTGGGCGCCGGCCTGGTCTGGAGCGGCATCTGGGCAGTGGTCAACCGGCTGTTCGGCAGCCATGCGCGGCTGGGGCGGCACCTGTTCATCCTGGGCGCCGGACTGGTGGCGATCGGCGCGTGGAAGGCGCTGTCGTCGGTGCTGGCCTATGCCTGGTCCGCCGAAGTGTTTACCCGCTACGGCAACCATGTGGCGATGCTGATCGGCTGCTGCATGGTGTACTTCCATGTGCTCACCGTGCGCCCGCACATGGCGCCGCGCCGGCTGCGGATCGCCTGCGGCGTGCTGCTGGGGCTGGGTTCGGGGCTGGTCATGATGAGCAACCTGCAGGGCACCGGACGGCTGTCGGACGAGCTGTACATGTCGCTGCTGCTGCCGCCGTCGCTGCGCCAGAGCGCGGACCACAGCGTCGACGACTTCATGGGCGCCGCGGCGCAGCTCAGGACACAGGCCGACGCTGAGCGCAAACGCGACGTTCCCGACGATGAAGCGGACGACGACGATGGCGACTGATCTGTACAATGCTCGAATGACCGCCGATCCCGCCGACCCGCTTGCCGCCTTGCGCGATGCCACCGCCAGCCGCCATGCCGAACTGGACGAAGGCATGCCACTGGCCCGGCCGTTGCCGACGCTGGACGACTACCGCGACCACCTGTCGCTGCTGCGGCGCTGGATCGGCCCGATCGAGGCATGGCAGGCCGGTTTCAGCGATGGCCCGCAGGATGCGGCCCTGCTGCCGCCCGCACCCCACCTGCCGCTGATCGAGGCGGACCTGGCCGATCCGTCTCTGGCGCCGGCCGCTGCCGTGCCGCCACCGGCGCCGTGGCAGGGGCGCGACAGCGCCGCCTACCGCTGGGGCGTGGCGTACGTGATCGAAGGCTCGCGGCTGGGCGGTACCGTGCTGTACCGGCGGCTGGCGGACCGGCTGGCGCAGCACCCGCTGCGTTACCTGAACGGCGGCGGCGTGCCGCCGGGGCCGCGCTGGCAGCACTTCATCCGTACCCTGCGCGCGCAGGTGCAGGGCGCAACCGCCGTTGCCGAAGCATGCCAGGGCGCCCGCGATGCATTCGACGGCCTGATCGCCCTGCGGCGTGCCGATGCCGCCAATGCCGCCGGGCTGGCTGCCCGGCCGCGGGCCGCCGCATGAACCAGCCGCCCGGCCTCCAGACAACGCCGGCCGCGCCGGTCGGCCTGGACAACTGCGCGGACGAACCGATCCACATTCCCGGCCTGATCCAGCCGCACGGCGCCCTGCTGGCGTTCGCGCCGGACGGCACCCTGCGCGCGTGGAGCGCCAACGTGGCGGAGCTGCTGGGCTTTGCGCCGGCCCTCGGCCTGCCGTACCGGCAGTTGCCGATCGAGCAGGACGTGGTGGATCAATTGCGCGCTTGCCTGGAAGAAGGCGCCGACTCGCCGACCGGCATCGAGGCCACGGTCAACGGCCACACGTTCGACTGCGTGGTGCACGGCAACGGCACGCATGCGATCGTCGAATTCGAGCTGCGCATTGTCGCGGCCGATGCCCTGGCCGCGTTCGCGCTGAAGGCCCACGCCGCCATCGAGCGGCTGCGCCGCCAGCGCACGATCGACACCTTGCTGCACCATGCCGTGGAACAGACGCGCGCGATCACCGGTTTCGACCGCGTGATGGCCTACCGTTTCCGGCATGACGACAGCGGCGACGTGGTGGCCGAAGCGCGGCGCGACGACCTGAAACCGTTCCTCGGCATGCGCTATCCGGCCGGCGATATCCCGGCACAGGCCCGCCGGCTCTACACGATCAACACGCTGCGCCTGATCGCCGATATCGGCTATACGCCGGTGGCGATGCTGGCGGCAGCCGGCGACCCGCCGCTGGACCTGAGCCATGCGGTATTGCGCAGCGTGTCGCCGATCCACGTGGAATACCTGCAGAACATGGGCGTGGGCGCATCGATGAGCGTGTCGATCGTCGTCAACGGCAAGCTGTGGGGGCTGATTGCCTGCCACCACATGGCGCCGCTGCGCATCCCGTACTCGGTGCGCATGGCCTGCGACGTGATGGCGCAGGTGCTGGCGGCCGTGGTGCAGAGCATCGACTCGCGCGAGCGCATGCTGCTTGCCGAAGAGGCCGCCGGCGTGCGCACCCGGCTGATCGAAACCCTGCTGCAGGAGGAAGACGTGCTGGCCGCGCTGGAACAGCATGCCGATGATCTCGCCGACAAGCTTGCCGCCGATGCGCTGGTCTTCGCGCAGCAGGGCAAGCTGACAGCGCATGGCGTGGACGAGGAACTGGCCGCAGCGATCGTGGCCTCGCTGCCGCCCGATGGCAACGAGATGGTGCACCGCTTCCGCCGCGACGAATGGCCGGAAGCGCTGCGTCCGCGGCTCGGCCCCTGGGTGGGGCTGCTGGCGCTGCACTTCGATCCGGCCACGGCCGGCTGGCTGCTGGCCCTGCGCAAGGAACAGGTGGAAACCGTGCGCTGGGCAGGCAAGCCGGACAAGCTCGAAAAGACCGGTCCGCTGGGCCACCGCCTCACACCGCGCGGTTCGTTCGACGAATGGGTGGAGTCGGTGCACGACAAGGCGGTGCCGTGGGAATCGTCGAGGCGCATGGTGGCCGACCAGCTGCTGGGCGAGATGCACCGCGCCAGCATGGCCCGCCATGCCGAGACGGAACGGGCGCGCATGCAGCTGCTGGCCATGCTGGGCCATGACCTGCGCGATCCGCTCCAGTCGATCTCGATGGCGGCCAGCGTGCTGCAGCACGGCGCCCAGCCGCAGCAGCTGGGGCAGCGCATCGAACGGTCCTCCGGCCGGATGCAGCGGCTGATCAGCCAGGTGCTCGACATGAGCCGGCTCGACAGTGGCCTCGGGCTGGCCATGCGTAAGGTCGATGTCGACCTGTCGAAGATGGTGGAAGACCTGCTCGACGAAAGCCGCATGGCGCATCCCGGCACCGCCTACCAGGCCGATATCGCCCCGGCCGTCCACGGCTGCGCCGACCCGGACCGGATGGCGCAGGTGATCAGCAACCTGCTCAGCAACGCACGCCACCATGGCAGCAACGGGCAGCCCATCCTGGTGTCGCTGCGCGCGGAAGGCGACCAGGCCGCCCTCGAGGTGCGCAACGACGGCGCACCGATCCCGCCGGAACTGGAAGCGCAGCTGTTCAATCCGTTCAAGCGCATGGCGCTGCAAAACCGGGCCAACCGCACCGGCATGGGGCTCGGGCTCTACATCGCCGAGAACGTGGCCAAGGGACATGGCGGCACGGTCACCTACCGCTACGAGGCCCCGCACGTGGTGTTCCGCGTGCTGTTCCCCCTGCGCCCGGCGCTGCTGCCAGATTAACGGCGCGCGGGTGCGCTGCGCGGATGGCCATCCACGAACAGCGTGCGGCTGGTTTTCGTGACCACGTACCGGATCTCGCAGACCTCGGGCACGGCCCCGAACGACACCTCGTTGACATCGACCGTGCCATGGTTGAGCCGGACAGTGTCGCCGTTCATCGTAACGATGCCCACGTGGCCGGTGATGGTGGCGACACTGGCTTCATCGCCGATTTTGACCGATGCAGAACTCGAACCGGTCGCCGCGGCCCGGGCGGCATCCTGCGCACGAACGGCAGCAAGACCATCCATGCAGCAGCATGCAAGAAACAGGGGCAGCAACAGACGCCGTACCGTGATCATAGGTGTGCCATGTAAGCTGAAAGTTCGACTATACATGCCCGGGGATGCGCTGAAATGCGCACATTGTCACGCGCTTGCGCTTCAGATCCGTCCACGCCGGAATTCGGCCAGGAATTTTTTCGCCTGCGCGGCGCTCAGCACCACCACCGGATCGCCGTGGTACACGTACAGGAACGGCGGGCCGCCCAGCCGGTCGGTCAGCTTGGCATGCACCAGGAAGCGTGTGCCGACCGGATGGTCGGTGACGAAAGCGCGTGCGCACTGCACGCGCAGCAGCGGGTGATACGCCTGCCCGACCAGCGGGCGCACGCGCACGGTGCCGCGGTCGTCGTACGATTCGACGGCCACCTCGCGGTAGGCGGACAGGTCGCGCATCGCCTTCAGTCCCCGCGCAGCACGAGCAGCGCGACCGCCTCGGCGTTGATGCCTTCCTCGCGGCCCAGGTAACCCATTTTCTCGTTGGTCTTGGCCTTGACGTTCACCTGCCCCGGCTCGACACCGAGGTCGGCGGCGATGTTGGCGACCATCGTGCCGATGTGCGGCGCCATCTTCGGCCGCTGCGCGATGATCGTCGCGTCGACGTTGCCGATGTCATACCCTGTCGCTTTTACCCTCTCGGCGGCGGCGCGCAGCAGCACCCGCGAATCGGCGCCCTTGAATTCGGCGGCGGTGTCGGGGAAATGCCGGCCGATGTCGCCCAGCGCGGCGGCGCCAAGGATCGCGTCGGTCACCGCGTGCAGCAGCGCATCGGCGTCCGAATGGCCATCCAGGCCTTTTTCATGGGGAATGGTGACGCCGCCGAGGATCAGCGGACGGCCTTCGACCAGGCGGTGGCTGTCGTAGCCCTGGCCGATGCGGAACGGGAGTTTTTTCATTGATCGGAATCCATCGAAAGATACAGTTCAGCGATGCGGATATCGGCCGGCAGCGTCACCTTCAGGTTGCGCGGGTGGCCTTCGACCAGCTGCGGCGAAAGGCCCAGCAGTTCGATGGCGCTGGCATCATCGGTGATCGCGTCGGGGTCGGGGGCTTCCTCGAGCGCGCGCAGCAGCAGCGCATAAGGGAACATCTGCGGTGTCTGCGCCAGCCACAGGCCATCGCGCGGCG
Source organism: Pseudoduganella sp. (assembly GCA_036386715.1). Classification (GTDB taxonomy): domain Bacteria; phylum Pseudomonadota; class Gammaproteobacteria; order Burkholderiales; family Burkholderiaceae_D; genus Rugamonas. Next base: position 1,102 of record DASVVD010000653.1, on the reverse strand, counting down.
TGGTGGTCACCTTGCCGGCGGTGGTGCTTTTCACGGTATCGACCACCGGCAGCGCAAGCAGCCCGCCGGCAGGACTGGTGCCCGCTTCGGCAACCAGCTTGCCGATCAGCGCCGGCGTCAGGCCCGGCCGGGCCGCGTCGTGCACCAGCACGCGGTCGTCGGCGCCTACCGTCGACGCCAGCAGGCGCAGGCCATTGCGGATCGATTCCATCCGCGTCGCGCCACCGCAGCGCAGCACGGTCACGCCCGGCATGGCCGGTGGCAGGACCTCGTCGACATAGCCGTCCGCGGCGCTGACGACCACGTAGGTATGAGTCACCAGCGGCGAACGCGCGAACGCCTCCACGGTATGCCGCAGCATCGGCTTGCCCAGCAGCGGCAGGTACTGTTTCGGATAGCCCACGGCCATCCGCGCGCCCACGCCGGCGGCGGGGATCAAGGCAAAATAATTCATCGCGCTTTCATTCGTCGGCCACGCTCTTGCCGACATCGATGCCGACACCGACGTCCAACATCGGGGTCAGACCCCATATTCGGGAAATATTGCCCTAAACCGGGGTCTGACCCCGGTTTAGGGCAACAGGTTCTTCTTCAGCGCCCGGCGCGGGTCTTCACGAGGATCTTCTGGATCTCGCCGTTGCAGACCTTCGACAGGCGCGCATACTCTGCCGGCGAATCGATGGCTGCCTGGACGGCCTCCACTTTCGCCATCTCGCCCTTGATGTAGGGCAGCCAGCCGGAATCGACCTCGAACGACAGCGCCGTGCGGGCCGTGCCGGTCGGCGCATAGAACGGCTTGCCGCCGAAGCGCTTCGCCAGCGCGGCGGCCACGGTTTTTTGCACCTTCGGCAGGTGATCCATATAGGCCTGCATGTGCCGCATTTCGTGCGCCAGGATTTCCTTGTAGCCGCAGGATCCGGCCGGGAATTCGGTGCCCACGTAGATCTTCACCGGCGCATAGGTCAGCTGTACCTGCAGCCGCGGCGCAATGCATTCATAGCCGGAACCCGGATCCTGCAGCATCGCGCCTTCGATGCCGATCCGCACCATCGATTCGGTGCGCGTGAGCCCCAGCACGAAATCGCTGCGGCTGGCGACGCCC
>DASVVD010000652.1:0-3039 GCA_036386715.1 Pseudoduganella sp. | reverse complement strand
CTCGGCGCCTTTCTTGTCCTCGAAGCGGATTTCATTGAAGCCGCCGCCGCCTTTCGAGCTGTTGGTCTTGATGGTCGAGCGGGTCTGGTTGGCGGGCAGGTCGTAGGGTGGAATGGTGTCGGCGTTGTAGACGCAGCCGGTGACCAGCGGCTGGTCCGGATCGCCCTCGAGGAAGCTGACCACCACTTCCATGCCGACACGGGGGATGAACATCGTGCCCCAGCCCTTGCCTGCCCAGCCCTGCTGCACTCTCACCCAGCAGGAGCTGGTCTCGTTGTCCTTGCGCTCGCGCTCCCAATGGAACTGCACCTTGATGCGCCCGTGCCTGTCGGTCCAGATCTCCTCGCCGGCCTTGCCCACCACGATGGCCGTCTGCGGGCCATGCACGAACGGCTTGCCGGCCATGCGGGGCGGCCGGTAGCTGTGTTCCTTGCCTGTCGCCTTGAAGGCGCAACTGAACTCGAAGGTACCCTCCCGGGCGGCGCCGCCGCCGGAGGAACTCGCATACACCGGACTGGCGAACTCGATCTCCGTGGCGGTGACCAGGAACTCGCGGTTCTGGTCCGCCCGCGGGTGCTCGGCCAGCTTGAACAGCGCACCGGCGCAGATGCCGCGCGCGTTGGTGGCGCCGTCGACCTGTTCGCCCTGGCCATGCAGCGCCTCCATGCGGGCCCTGGCGCGGGCGTCGCCGGCCGCGGCGGTCCGGTAGCGGCCCGGATAGTCATACTGCCTGAAACGCTGGCTGGTGAATGGCGCGGCGATGGCCGACTTCACCAGCAGGCCGCCGCTGCGAATGGCCGCCGGCTGCTCGAAATCGTAGTCGTTGAGCGCATATTCGGCGGACTGGACGGCGCCGGCCGGCCACATGCGCGTGACCGATTTCTGCGGTGCCCGGCCGCCGCCCTGTTCATCCCAGAACGGCAGCGTGGCATAGCCGGCGGTGCCGGCATGGGCGCCATAGCTGTCGGCCAGCACCATCGTGTGGGCAGCGGCCTCGTGGCGGAAATAGTAGTAGATCCCCTCCTCCTCCAGCAGGCGGCTGACGAATTCGAAATCGGATTCCCGGTATTGCACGCAGAACTCCCGCTTGGCCGGCGTGGACGACAGCTTGCCCGCGTCGATCTTGACCAGCCCGCCGTAGGCGCCGTCTGCGCAGACCGCCTTGACGATATCGAGCGCGGTTTGCTCCTGGAAAATGCGGCAATCGGACGAACGCGTGAGCAGCCACAATGCCGGATGGACCACCGCTTCCCAGGCCGGCATGCCGTCGCGCCAGCCCAGGTAGGCAAAGCGCGTGACGATGCCGTGGAAGTGGCGCTTGCCGCCTTCCTCCAGCTCCAGCGTGACCGCCAGCTCCTTGCCGAGCACGGCGCCGGTGGCGATATCGGCGCGCGTGGAGGCGAGCTCCACGCGCCATTCGAACAGCCGCCCCAGCGCCTCACTGCACTGCATGCGGCGAAACAGCAGCACGTCGGCACCGAGGGGGCACGTGACGGTGACGGGGCGGTTGGCTTGGGTGGGCTGCATGATCGGCATCGTGTTATGGCACCTGCGTCTTGACGGTACCGGAAGTGGTGAACTGAATGACGCCGCCCCAGTTGCACATGCACTTCGACACATTATCGAGCGTCGGCATGTTCGCCAGCAGCACGGTGGGCGCGCCGGGCACCCACGGCGCGGCCGTGGCCGGGATGCACGGCATCGGCGTCAGCACGCCCAGCGCCGCCGCGGTGGCCGCGGCCACCATCGGATTCGCCGGCGACATGCAGACCCCGAACGGCAGGATGTTCACCAGCGGCACGTGGTCCATGATGTTGGCCGCGGGCGGTCCCTCGCACAGGACCTTGTTCTTGGGCAGGACCACCAGTGACGACGGGGCGGCGCCCATCGTGCAGGTCATCATGGCGCCCATGGAGACTTGGTTTGGCATGGCAACCTCTGCGGCAAACTCACTCGAATTTCTCGATGGGCTGTGTTTTTTTCCATGTTACTGACTTCACGAACTGCTTTGTATTCATATACTTGACGTCATAGAAAATCTCTGGCGGCAAGAGCTTGGCAAGTTTTTCCGGTGCCGAAATTTTCAATAATTTTGACTGAATCAACTGCCAGAGCTCTTCTACATCGTTCGGCGTTCCCGCCAAGGTACTGCGGTTGGAATTTTCCCGAAGTGCCTGATTCACATACCCCACCTTGTCACCTATTTCCCGGCTCGCTGTTTTCTTTTCCGTAATGAGCAATTGAAGACCTGTTCTGGCGTGTACTGCTTCCTTGGTTTCAAACATTTTGACCAATTCGTTGTATGCCGCGTACAGCACGTCGGGCTGGATATATTTAATCTCAAGGAATTTTCGCATGCAGGCAGTCTGTGCCGAGGCAAGCACAAAAGCGCAGCACGTGATGCCGCGATTCTTGCTGAGCGGTTCATTCCTCAGTGCTTTTTTTGTCCACTTGATCAGGCGTAGCAACGCTGCACTGTCAAACGGTATGTCCTTGAGGTCCGTGGCAACCATGCCGTAGTACCTGCTCGCATTTGCTTTCCCGGGTATGCCATCCTTCAAGGAGGTTGGCGAAGCGCCGTAGGGCGAAGCCTTGGCAGCCCATGCGCACGCCTGCTTCGCCAATGCCTGTTTAAGACCCGGGTTTGGAATGCTGATATGTATGTAAGGCGCCACACAGACATCTTTGTACGCATCGAAGTCACGAACCTCGGTCGTATCACCAGCGTGCACAAAGGATGCGCGCTGTGTCGGACTGTCCTTTGGTTCCAGGAATACTGTCGTGTGATGGACAGCCGCCATTGGATTGACCTCGGTTATGATCAGGTCGCCAGTCTGGAGTTGCGCCTGGAGTTCAGTTAAAGTCGCCATGATTGCCTCAATGATTCGATATTCGGGATTTGCACGGGGCCAGTCCGATCGCGATGCTGCGGCTCTTGCGTGCCGTGGCCTGCCTGCCGCTTTCGCGCGAATGGGAACCGGGCCGGCTGTAGCGCCGAAGCGGCAATGATCGGATCGATCGAATGCGCCCCGGACTTGT
>DASVVD010000651.1:0-3824 GCA_036386715.1 Pseudoduganella sp. | reverse complement strand
GATGCGCGCCGGATCGTCGCCGATATATTCGGCCCAGGCCAGCTGCAGGCCGCGTGCGGCCAGCAGTTGCACCACTTTGGGCAGGTGCGCGTCGACCCGCTTGCCGGACAGGATTTCGTCGCCGACGATGATCAGGCCGATCTTGCCCGTGCCCGCTTCCAGTTCTTTGCTCATGTCTGCTCCAGGTCCTTCGTTGATTCGCTGCGGGCGCGCAGTTGCGACAGCGCCTCCAGGCAATAATACTGAAACCATAATCCGGTGAAGATAAATATCAGCACGTACAGCCACACCGCCGCGGCCAGCAGGAACGGGAACAGCACCACGGCGATCGCCGCGCCGCCGATCCAGACGATCGCCGGCAGCGAACCGGCCACGCCCGAGGCAACGCCGATCGCCAGCAGGGGCCATTTCTTCTCGCGCTGGAGAGTGGTGATTTCTTCGGCGCTGGCGTGTTCGGACAGCGCGTCGTAGCTCATCACGCGCGAGGTCAGCCAGCCCCACAGCAGGGCCGACGACAGGATCGCCAGCGGCGGCACCGCATACAGCGGCAGCAGGCACAGCCAGATCACGATGAATACCAGGAACAGCGAGATCGCCTTGCCGATGCCCTTGACCAGGCTGCCGCCCTGCTTCTTTTCCAGGTGCGGGAAGTGGCGGCCGCCCACGTGCTTGACGATGGCCGGCATGGCCGCCACGCCGATGAAGATCAGCGCGGTCAGTATCATCAGCGGCAACAGCAGCAGCATCGCGAACAGCGGCACCACCACCGTCTTGAGCATGGCCAGGCCGATGGTTTCCAGCCACTGGCTGGAATACTGGTACAGCTCGAAGTCGAAGAAGTGGCCGGTCAGCCAGTCCAGCAGCGGCTGCAGCGTGAAATACAGCACCACGCCCCACACCGCCACCGACAGCAGGAACGGCACGGCGGACAGCACCAGCATGCGGCCATGCAGCTGCGACAGCACCGCGCGGCCATACGCATTCAATACTCCACGCATCAGTGCGCCCTCCGGCGCCGCGCGAATTCAACCATCCGTTTCATGCCCAGCCATTGCTGGCGCCAGAAGCCGCAGCCGTAGTCGCGCCCGGGCACCACGGTGCCGTCGGCCCTGGTGCGCGCCAGCTGGTCGCGCACGCCGGTGCGGGCAAACGCGGGGGTGAAATTGGCGGTGCGGAACAGCACGTCCCAGATGGGCAGGATCACGGCGAAATTGCAGCCGCCGAGCGAGCCGGTACCGTGCGACTCGTGGCCGACGCCGGCCGCGTGGTGCAGCCGGTGGTAGCGCGGCGACACCAGCAGCCGTTCGCCGATACGACCGAAATGGATGCGCACGTTGGCGTGCTGCAGGCTTTGCAGGATGCGCGACAGCGATATCAGCAGCACATATTGCCCCGGCGGCACGCCGATGGCAAGTGCGGTCAAGGCCAGGTACAGGTCGCGCAGCAGGTCGTCGAGCAAGTGGTTGCGGTCGTCGCTCCACAGGTTCATGTCCTGCTGGCTGTGGTGCAGGCTGTGCAGCCCCCACCACCAGCCGATGCCGTGCTGGGCGCGGTGATACCAGTAGTCGAAGAAGTCCAGCACCACGAAATACACCAGGAAGGCGGCCAGCGGATGCATGTCCGGCACCAGGTTTTCCAGGTTGAACGGGCGCACGTTTTCCAGCCGCAGCCAGCCGGTCACCCCGTCCATCAGCGGATCGAGCGTGAAGAAGACCAGCACCGGGAACAGGCCGATGCGGTGCAGGAAGGTGTAGATGAAATCGTTCCAGCGCGCGCGCCGGTCCGTGAAGGCGTGCACCGGAATCATTGCTTCCAGCGGCCGCAGCACCAGGAAGATCAGCACAATCTCGCAGATGCCGATCAGGAACCACTCGGTGCCTTCGAATGCATCCTCGAGCAGGTCGCCAAAGCCGGCGTGGTACATGACGGGCTCGATCACGGCCTGGAACAGCCAGCCCTGGGCCTGCGCGAACCAGTCGATAAGAAGTTGCATCATTTCAGTCTGTTTTCAGGCACTTTATTATTTTTAGGCATTTTAGCCGAATAGCCCGGATGGTCGCGCAGCGTGGCGAAACAGAAGCCCTTGCGCTCCAGCCCGGACAGCAGCGGCTCCAGGTTGGCCGGCGCCCAGGGATCCTGGCGCGACCAGATGCCCATGTGGGCCATGAAGATGTCGCCGTCCTTCAGTTTCGCCAGCGACTGCTTCAGCAATAACGCATTCGGGTAGCGGGCCGATGACAGCTCGTCGCCGGAAAAACCGGCCGGCGACCAGCCCACGTGCGCATAGCCGCACCCTTGCGCCGCGGCCAGCGTGCGCGGCGATGTCTTGCCGCCCGGGGCGCGCCACAGGGGATCGAGATGGCGGCCGGTCAGTTCCATGAAGCGCTGGTCGACGCGACCGATCTCGTCGCAAAAACGTGCCGCGGACCAGGTGGCCTGCCTGCCCGCCGCGTCGCCGAACTGGGGCCGCACCACGATCCCGTCGCTGGTGGCATCCTTCACGTAGTACACATGGTCGAAGGTGTGCGAACCGAAGGCATGGCCTTCTGCCACGCGCGCCTGCCAGAACGCCGCCCATGAGGGATCGAGCGACCAGTCGCCGCGCACGGTTTTTTCGTTCGCCAGGAAGAACGTGGCTTTCGCGTTGTGGCGCCTGAGCGTGTCGGCGATCAGCGCGGCCTGCGACTGGCTGCCGGTATCGAATGTCAGGTAGATCGTGCCGCGGCACTGCGGTGCGGCGGCGATTGCCGGCTGCAGGGCCGCGGCCAGCAAGGCGGCGGCCCCCGCGAACATCAGGCGAAAGGTCATGCGGCGAGGATCAGGCAGCTTCAGAGGCGCGCCGAGGAATTGGCAAAGAACACGCCGTGCGGCGAGCGGCCGACCGGGATCATTTTCGTCAGCTTGCGGGTGGCCAGGTCGATCACGGCCACCTTCTTGATCCAGCGCAGCGTGACCCACATGGTCTTGCCGTCGGCGGTGATTTCCATGCAGTCGGGACCGCCGGGCACGTTGATCTGGCCAACGTTCTCGAGCGTTTTCTGGTCGATGATGTTGATCGAGTTGGAGACCCGGTTCGACACGTAGGTATAACGGCCGTCGCCCTGCGCGCGGAAATTGTGGGCGCCGGCGCCGGCCTTGATGCGCTTGACGGTCTTGCGGGCGCGCCAGTCGATCACTTCGACATAGTCGCTGCCCATGATGCCGACCAGCAGGTAGCGGTCGTCCGGCGTCATGGCGATGCCGGCCGGCAGCTTGCCGACCGGGAGCGTCCAGCGCACCGTGCCGCTGGCCAGGTCGATCGCGCTGACCTGGTCGCTGCCCTGCTGCGTGATGAACGCCATGGTGCTTTTCGCATCGAATGCCACGTGGCTCGGCAGCTTCGGCAGCGGGATACGCTTCGTCAGCGTGAAGTCGCGGCCGTTGTAGCGGTACAGGTCGACGTGGTCGAGCCGCAGCGCGGTGGCCACGAAATACTTCTGGTCCGGCGTGAAACCGATCTGGTACGGGTCGAGCACATCCTGGATGCGGCGCTGCACCTGGCCCGTTTTCGGATCGAGGAAGACCAGTTCGTTGCCCATCGAACTGGCCACGATCAGCGACTTGTTGTCCGGCGTGGCCATCAGGTGGTGCGGCTCTTTCCCGACCGGGAAGGTCTGCAGGCTCTTGTAGGACGCCTGGTCGAGCAGCTGGACGGTGGCATCGCGCGAATTGAGCACGACCACGACATTGGCATGGACGGCCTGCGCGGACAGCGCGCCGATCAGGCTGGAGGCAAGCAGGACGCGGCGGAAACTACGGAACATGGGGAACTCGCGGCAAGGAGG
>DASVVD010000650.1:0-3425 GCA_036386715.1 Pseudoduganella sp. | reverse complement strand
TGCGGTGGTGGTCGGCAGCATGGACCTGGTGCGCAGCTACCATGCGCTGGCGCCGATCCGCGTGATGACCCTGGCGACCGAGGTGGCCGACCACCTGGCCCTGATCCCGCAGCTGAACGCGCTGGGCATCCGCGTGCAGATCGGCCACAGCAACGGCAGCTATGAAGACGGCGTGGCCGCGCTGGCAGCCGGCGCGGCCGGCTTCACGCACCTCTACAATGGCATGACGGGGCTGCGCCACCAGGAGGGCGGCATCGTCGGCGCGGCGCTGGCCCATGCCGAGTATGCCGAAATCATTCCCGATCTGCAGCATGTGCAGCCGGGTGCGATCCTCGCCGCCCTGCGCGCGATTCCGCGGCTGTATGGCATTACCGACGCCACGTCGGCCACCGGCATGCCGGATGGCGAATACGGCCTGGGCAGCCAGCTGGTGTACAAGTGCCGCGGCTGCGTGCGCCTTGCCACCGGCTCACTGGCGGGCAGCGTGCTGACGATGGACCAGGCCCTGCGCAATTTCGTCGGCCTCGGGCTGGACCTGGCCGACGCCTCGAACCGCCTGTCGCTGTTCCCGGCCGACTACCTGGGCGAGACCGCGCGCGGCCGCCTGGCGCCCGGCGCCTGGGCCGACATCGTGGTGCTCGACAAACAACTGCAACCGGTGGCCGTCTTCGTCGAAGGCGAAGCCATCGACCTGACGCCCAACCAGCCTTAAAACTCACTGAGACATCGCGCCATGGGATTCCTGTTGTTCATTGCGGGGCTGGGTGGCCTGCTGTACGGCATCGACGTGGGCATCATTGCCGGCGCCCTGCCCTATCTCGAATCCACCGCCTCGGTGGCGTGGCGCCTGAGCGCGCAGCAATTGAGTTTCATCGTGGCCGCGGTGTTGCTGGGGTCCGTGCTGTCGTCGCTGTTCGCCGGCGCCCTCGCCGACTGGATCGGGCGGCGCTGGGCCATGACGCTGTCCGGCGTGCTGTTCACGCTGAGCATTCCGCTGATCGCCCTGTCGGATGGCTACGTGCCGCTGCTGCTGGGGCGCCTGCTGCAAGGCGTGAGCGGTGGCCTGATCGGCGTGATCGTGCCGCTGTACCTGGCCGAGTGCCTGCATGCGCGCCACCGTGGGCGCGGCGCCGCCCTGTTCCAGCTGCTGCTGACGATCGGCCTGGTGGCAGCCGCGGTGATCGGCTTGCTGCAGGCGCATTCGGTGGAGTCGGCCACCATCGCCGCGCAGCAGTTGCCTGAGGCGGCGCGCGCGGCAACGGTGTTCGCGGCCAAGGACCATGCCTGGCGCAGCATCTTCTGGTGGTGCCTGGCGCCCGGCATCGTGTTTACGATCGGTTGCCTGATGCTGGCCGAGTCGCCGCGCTGGCTGGCGCGCTGGGGGCGCATGGAAGCCGTGCGTACCGCGCTGCTGCGCACGCGGCCTGCCGATGAGGCCGAGGCGGAACTGCGCGAGATACAGGCGGCCCTGGCGCCGGGTGCCGGGGCTACGCCGTCTTCTCCTGCTGGGCGCGCCATGGGACCGCTGCTGAGCCGCCGTTATGTGCTGCCCTTCCTGCTGGCCTGCCTGATCCTGGCGCTGAACCAGGCCACCGGGATCAATTCGGTGCTGGCCTATGTGGTCAATATCCTGAACCAGGCCGGCCTGCCCGGCAGTGCCGCCAATACCGCTGACGTGGCGCTGAAAGTGCTGAATGCGCTGATGACCGTCGTTGCCGTGGTGCTGGTCGATCGCAAGGGGCGCAGGTTCCTGCTGATGCTGGGCACCGGGGGCATCGTGACCGCCCTGCTGGCGGCCGGGCTGCTGTTCCGCAGCGCCGAGGGGGAGCAGCGCGATGTGCGGCCGGTGCTGCAGGCGCGCGTGCAGTCCGATAGCCTGGCGCTGCGGCTGTCCGATGACACGCTGCGGTCGCTGGGCACTTCTTCCGGGACGCCGGTGCAGCTGACGGTTGCGTATGCCTATGGGCCTTTTACCAATGTGCAGACACGGCGCAGTGACGACGCGGCCTTGCCGGAATTGCGCATGCGCCGCGAGGATACCGTGCAGCCGGACAGCGTGATTGGCGCGTTCTTCCGCAAGCTGCACCTGAATCCGTTTGCCGATCCGGCCGAGGGCCTGCGGGCGCCGCTGACCATCGAGCGCGCCGATATCGCCGCCGTACCGTCCAGCGCGCATGGGTGGCAGGTGGCGCTGGCCATGTGCCTGTTCGTTGCCAGTTTTGCCGTGGGGCCGGGGGTTTGTGTGTGGCTTGCGCTGTCCGAGCTCATGCCGACGCGGATTCGCTCGAACGGGATGAGCATCGCGCTGCTGGTGAACCAGTTTGTGTCGACCATGATTGCTGCCCTCTTCCTGCCGACCGTGGGGCAGTATGGGTATGCGACGATGTTCTTTGCCTGGGCGGGGTGCACGGTGGTGTACTTCTTGACGGCGGCATTTTTGTTGCCGGAGACGAAGGGGAAGACGTTGGAGGAGATTGAGGGATGTTTTGGGAGGAAGTGAGTGGTGGCGCGGCGGGCAGGTATAACCTCCCAGATTCCCGCCGGCCGCCAGACCCGGGCTCAAATGAGGATAGGAGGGAAACTCAAGCTGTTAGCGTTAGCAAGCGTGGCGACACGTACCCGCGCACGCTGCTAAGCCAGGGAGCCTGCTTGGTCTTATAACGCGCCACAGCACCCAGTCGATGGCTTCAGCAGATTAGCGCCGCTCTCCCGTGGTCATTGCCGCGATGGCCGACAAGATCACGCGAACGATATGGGTTGCCGGCGGCGCGGATGAGACGGCAATATTATTCCAACGGCACCATTGCTGTTCAGTTAAGTTAGTTCAGCTCATCGCCGTATCGTCGTCCTGACTTGGATTTAGTTCTGTCAAATCGCCGTTAGGTGACAGGCTGTCGGGATTTGCGGTTTGCCATCCGACTCAGCCATGCAATGCTGATCGCCCAGATCATGCCTCCCGCAACCTTAGCCAGCAACTGCGCCAGCACGATCGAAGGCAGCACTGCGCCAAAGGCCATGACTGGAAATACCAGAGAGTCGACAGCCGCGCCGACAAGGTTGGAACCATTCGCACGCACCTGCCAGGAGCGTTTTTGTAACAGGTGATAGACCCCCGCATCAACCAGTGAAGCGAGGCCGAACGCGACGACCGATGCGACCGCGATCAGCCCGCTTGCAGGGTTAAGCCAATAGGAAACGGCGCCCGCTGTCAAGATTAAGGCCACCATGCGTGGCCATAAGTGCCGGCCATGCCAGCGGTCGTGCAGGCGGTCGCGCAAGGTAAGGTCCAGGCCAATCAAGAAGAATGCAATGACAGGCATTGCTGACGGACCTAGCCAAACTACTGCCATATTGGCGGCGACTAGTACCGCGATGTAGATAATTGTGTACTGCACAGTTATTCCCTTAAGAAAAGAAGCTATCGG
>DASVVD010000649.1:0-2731 GCA_036386715.1 Pseudoduganella sp. | reverse complement strand
CTGTGCCAGATCGAGGTGCGCGAGGCGCAGCACGGCGACCGCGTGCTGCCGGGCAGGGCGCTGATCGCGCCGGGCGGCAGGCACATGCTGCTGCGGCGCGACGGCGCCCGCTACTGCGTGGATGTGATCGACGGCCCGCTGGTGAACCGGCACCGGCCGTCGGTCGATGTGCTGTTCCGTTCCGTGGCCAAGCAGGCCGGTGCCAACGCGCTGGGCATCATCATGACCGGCATGGGCGATGACGGCGCCGCCGGCCTGCTGGAGATGCGCAAGGCCGGCGCCCGCACCGTGGCGCAGGACGAGGAAAGCTGCGTGGTGTATGGCATGCCGAAGGAAGCCGTCAAGCGCGGCGGCGTGGAAAAGACCGTGGCGCTGAAGTCGATCGACCGCGAGATCCTGCAGCTGCGCTAGTCAGGCAGCCGTTGTTTCCGGCTGTGCGACAGGGAATGACCAAAGCGCCAGTCAGGCAGCCGTCATATCCGGCTGCGCGACGACAATGCGGTTGCGCCCCTGGCGCTTGGCGGCATACAGCGCGCCGTCGGCGGCACCGATCAATGCGGCCGGCGAGGCCGGCTGGCCCGGCAGCAGCGTGGCCACGCCGATGCTCACGGTGACCTGCTTGAGCGGTCCTTCCGCCTGCGCATGCGGGATTGCCAGCTTCAGCACGCAGTCGTGCAGCACCCCGGCCATGCGCAGCGCCTGGGCCGGGTCGTTGTCCGGCAGGATCACGGCGAATTCCTCGCCGCCGTAGCGGGCCAGCATGTCGACCGAGCGCTGCAGCAGCGCCTGCAGCGCGGCCGATACCTGGATCAGGCAGGCATCGCCCTGCTGGTGGCCATAATGGTCGTTGTACGGCTTGAAGTGGTCGATGTCGATCATCAGCAGCGACAGCATGGTGCCGTTGCGCTTGGTACGCCGCGTTTCCCGGTCGATCGCGGCATCGAAGGCGCGGCGGTTGGCAATGCCCGTCAGGCCGTCCGAGAAGGTCTGCATGCGCAGCAGTTCGGTCTGCTCGCGCAGCAGCTTCTCGCGGCTGGCCGCCATGCTGACGTCGCTGAGCTGGATCAGGCAGTGGGGACCGGTCTGCCCGGCGGGGAATGTCAACGGCGTAACGGCGATGGCCTGCTGCATGCGCTCGCCGCGTCCGATCGCGGCCGGGTTCGAATACAGCGGGAACGGCGCGCGGTTCAGCGTGGGCGACAGCAGCGACGAGAAGCGGTTCGCCAGCGCCTGCGTGACGGCCGCCTCGACGCGGCCACCGCGCAATTCGGGCATCAGCTCGAACAGGTCCGTGCCCAGCGCCTTGTGGACGGCGCAGCCGGAATGGCGGCTCATCCATTTATTCCACAGCACGATGCGGCGCGCCTCGTCGACCACGATGACGCCGGCGCTGACCGCTTCCAGCACGCTTTCCAGCAACAGCAGGCGAGACAGCTGCGGCATCCTCAGTGTTGCCCCATCATGCGGTCCAGGTAGCGGTCGATGTGGTCCTTCAGGTCGGTGAGGGCGGTCACGTCGAGGATGAAGGCGACATAGCCGTGGATCTGGTGCTTCTCGAGGATGAAGTCGATGTGCAGCATCATCACCACCGTGTCCGCGCGGGTGCCGGTGGCATCGAGGATCTCGTCGCTGGTGCCCAGGTGGTAGACCGGCAGCGAGCCTTGCAGCTCGTGCTCGAAGATGTTGGCCAGCGTGCCCACGCAGGAATTGAGGATGATGTTGCCGATCTCGCTCATCGCTTCCTGCTCCATGCCGGTCAGCTCCGCCAGCGGCACCGCCTCGCCCACCATCAGGCGCACGATCTCCAGGCTTTTGAACTCGGGGAACATGAGCAGCGCCTCGGTCGAGAACGCGCCCTCGTAATGCTGGCTGACGCCGCAGATGCGTTCGCCCTTCGCACTGTCACCGCCGCTGTTGCCGCCGTTGTTACCACCGTTGTTACCGCTGATGTTGCCGGTATTGCCACTGCCGCTTGCGGCATTGTTGCGGTGCGCTTCGTCCAGCAGCTGGGCGGCATCGCTGCGGCTCAGGAAGCTGATCGACGGCACCGACATCGTGACTTCCTCGTTGACGATGCCGCTCATGGCGGCGGCCGCCTGGCCCACGCCGATGTTGAAGATCTCGAGCAGCGCGTCGTGTTCCAGCTCCGTCAGCGCGATCATGTCAGGCCACCAGGGCGACCAGGCGCGCGATGCGTTCCGGCGTGATCGGTTTTTCCATGAAACCCACGCCGATTTCACTGGCGCGCTTGCGGGTGGCATCCTGTACATTGGCGGTCAGCAGCGAGATGTGCGCATCGGGCAGCAACGCGCGCAGCTGCTCGGCGCAGGCGATGCCGCCCATGCCCGGCATGTTGACATCCATCAGCACCAGTTGCGGCTGCGCTTCCGGCGCCCTGGCCAGGGCTTCTTCGCCGGTACCCGCTTCCACTACGGTCCAGCCAGGCTGCAGCGCGAGGATGTATTGCCGCGCCACCAGGCGGGAAACCCGGCTGTCGTCGACGATCAGGACGGTGGGCGTGCCCGGCGGGGTGGCCCCGGCGGCGGAAACGGTTGGGGTTGACGTCATGTTCTCGTTGTTCGACTTGTCAGGATTGGCTATTTTCCCACAAAGGCCGTCCGGCGCGCTGCTAAAATAGCGCCCCTCGATTCAACATTCCCTCCAGGCTCCATCATCATGACTCAAGACGAACTGAAACAGGCCGTGGCGCGCGCCGCCATCGGCTACGTGG
>DASVVD010000648.1:0-6925 GCA_036386715.1 Pseudoduganella sp. | reverse complement strand
CGCTGAAGGAGAAAAACCTCGGCGCCGGGCTGCACGCAGGATGGAGTTCCTGCTCCTCGTGCAGTGGTTGCGGCTGGCCTGGCGCCGCGCAAGGTCCGAAACGAAAAGTATCGCCATCACGGTTCACTTTGGCCGCGGCTTCCTCAGCCTTGCATCCGGCGGCACCAGCTTGCCGGCGCGGATCTGCCGCACGGCCTCGGCGACCGCCCGCGCGCTGTTGCGTACTTCTTCCTGCACGGCGCTGTCCTTGTCGAGCGTCTCATGGCTTTCCGCATACGATTCGTAGTAGCCGACATAGCGGTCCATGACGCCCTGCTGGCCCGATGCGATCAGTCCCATCCACTCCAGCCAGTCCGACAGATTGCGCCGCTGGCTTTCGATGCCGGCCACGTCGCCGTGCACGAACACGCCGAAGGCGCGCCCGGCCAGGTGCTTCGGATAGTCCCAGCCGGCCAGTTCGAGCGCCTTGGCCTGCGCCACTTCCTTGCCGTGCGTGCTGGAAGGGTCGGGATTGCCGCCATCGGCGCACACCAGCCGGTCGATCATCTGCTTCAGCGGCGCCGGCGACTGGTACCAGTAGGTGGGCGCGATGATCAGCACGCCGTGCGCCAGCACCCAGCGCTCGTAGATTTCGTTCATCCAGTCGTTCACCTGGTGCAGGCTGTGGTTCGGGTAGCAGCTGCATGGCCAGTGGCACAGCGGCATCGCGGTGGACGCGCATCCCTTGCATGGATGGATGTGGTGATCGTAGGTCGATACGACCAGCGACAGGTCGAGCAGGTCGACCTCGATCTCCTCGGTTTCAAGCGCGGTCTGCGCCCACTGCGTCATGCGGAACGACTTGGACATCTCGCCGGGGCAGCTGCCGTCGTTGCGCGACGAGGCGCAGATCACCAGTACACGCGAGCGCGTGGCCGGGTCTTTCTGGCGGCGCTCGGCTTCCAGCAGCCGGTCGCGCGCCGCCTTCCATTCGACGGACAGGTCGTAGCCGGGGTCGGCGAAACCGGCGCCGGCCTTGATGGTGATCGGCGCCTTGCGGCTGTCGCAGTAGTTGCGCCAGGCGATTTCCTCGAGCTGCGCGATTTCGCCGCGCATCGGATCGAAGCGCGGATCGTGGAACGATTGCACGAACTTTCGATGGAACGCTTCGCGATCGAGTTTGCCGGGCGCCTGGCCGGTCCTGGCCTGCAGCGTTGCGTGTGGCAGTGCTTGTGACGATGCTTGCGGCATGGTTGTCTCCAGTAAGTCCGGCCACTGTCGCACCGACGAGCGCACGCATCTGTTCGATGCCGAACGTCCAGGACAGCCGGAATGGTGTCCATCGAACTGCACGAGGACAGGCAAACAGTTCGAATTGCCACGCCACGCAACACCTCTTTTGCAAGGGATAGGTTCATTGCAGGGTATGCGTCATCCATGTACACTCGGCATTAATGTTGGCATCAATCCCGCCATCAGCCCGGCATAAATTTCGGCATGAAGTTCGGTTTGAAATTCGACCGAAGTTCGACCGCAGTTCGACCGAAGTTCGACCGAAGTTGGACCGAAGTTGGACCGCAGTTGGACCGCAGTTTGATAGCTACCTCGGCATAAATCCTGGCTTGCATACTCAAAAAAAGTCTACCGTGCCCTCATCAACACATATCGATCCTGTCGTTAGTTTCTACAACATGCAGGGCGAGGCCGTGCGCGCCACGATCGTCAACCTGCAGCGCCGTTCGCTCGTCATGGAAGTCTACAACCCTTGGTCGATCGTCCAGGTCAGCGAGGTGCTGAGCGAGCTGACCGTGCGGATGGGCACGCGCAATGCCTATGTCGGCAAGGCGGTCGTCATCAGCCTGGTCAACACCGGCCTGACCGCGATGGTGTCCGCGAGCCTGACCGATGAATGGCGCGAACTGACCGAGGTGGCGCTGGCGCCCGGCGTCATCGGCCAGAAGGCGCAGGCCTTCGTGCAGGACTGGAGCGAGCGCTTCCGCATCCGCCGCGATTACCAGATCGTGGTCAACGAAACACGCGCCTTCCTGGCCGATGCGTCGCGCTGGCTCGAACAGGTGGACCTGGCCGAGGCAACGCCGGGACCCTGGCCCGCCGCGAAGCTGTCCACCGAGTATTTCACGGAACTGGCGATGCCACTGATGGGCAAGATGAAGACCTGCTTCGACCAGCTCAATCACGAAGCCTCGCTGGTCGACGAGGAACTGGCGCCGGCACACCGGGCGTTTGCGCAGGCCGCGCTCCACTCGCTGATCCTGCGTGCGCCGTTCGTGTTCCGCACCTACACCAAGCCACTGGGCTACGCCGGCGACTACCAGATGGTCAACCAGATCCTCGGCGATCCGCGCGAGGGGCCCAGCACGTACTTCCAGGTGGTGAACGCCGCATTCCTGCAGACGGCGGTCGCCACGGCGCACCGGCACCGCATCGGGATCCTGGTGCAGTTCCTCGAAAGCCTGGCGCAACAGGCACGCGCGGCCGGACGATCGTTCCGGGTGCTCAACGTGGGCTGCGGGCCGGCCGAGGAGATCGCCCGCTTCCTGCAGCAGTCCAGCCAGCCGGAGCTGCTGTCGTTCCAGCTGGTGGACTTCTCAGGCGAAACGCTGGACTGGACGCGCGCGCGGCTCGATGCAGTGCAGCGCGCCACGGGCCGGCGCACCGCGATCGAGTTCGTTCTCGATTCGGTGCACCAGCTGCTCAAGCGGCGCGATAGCGAAGGCGCGGGTCAGGGCGAATTCGATGCAGTGTATTGCGCCGGGCTGTTCGACTACCTGTCCGACAAGGTCTGCGCGAAGCTGAACGGCTATTTCGTGTCGCGCATGCGCCCCGGCGGCCGCCTGCTGGTGACCAACGTGCACAGCGCGAACCCGGAACGCTTCAGCATGGAGCACATCCTGGAGTGGTACCTGATCTACCGCGATGAAGCCCGCATGCAGGCGATCCTGCCGGCACGGCGCGGCGAGACACGCGTGCATACCGACCCTACCGGAGTCAACGTGTTCGCCGAAACCACGGTCGCGTACTGATGGAGCGCGCCGCCACGCCGGTGCGCGGCAGCTACGCCATGGAGCTGTCGGGATTCCACCTGGTGCAGAGCCGGGCATGCGCGGTGACTGTGATCGTGCTCGTGCTGCTGGGCGTCGTGCTCGACTTCGCGGTGTACCCGGACCAGATGGCGCGCTTCGCGGCGTTCCGCGTCGTCACCAGCATCGGCATCCTGGCCGGGCTCGGCATGCTGTACACGGCATTCGGCCGGCGGCACGTGCACGCCATCACGTTCGTGTGGCTCACGTTCCCGCAACTGATGATCGCGTGGATGATCCACGTGACGCAGGGCGAGGCATCGCTGTTCTACGCCGGCATCATCCTCACGCTCTTCGCGGTCGGCACGCTGTTCCCGGTCGGCTACATGTATACGCTGGCATTCGGCATGCTGACGCTGCTGTTCTACTGGGTCGCCTGCGTGACGCGCGAGGATGGCGTAACGGACCACGGCCAGTTCCTGTTTCATTCGACGATCATCCTGTTCGCGGTGGCCGGCAGCACGGTGTACACGTTCTATAACGAGCGTGGCCGGCGCCAGATGTTCGATCTGAAGGACGAGCTGGCGCAAAAGAACGCGGAGCTGGAGCGCACCAACCGCAACCTGTCGGAGATCAAGGGGCAGATGCTGCAGCAGGAAAAAATGGCCGCGCTGGGCACGCTGTCGGCCGGCCTGCTGCACGAGGTGAACAACCCGGTCAACTTCTGCATGATGGCCATCGACGTGGCGCTGGAAGACCCGGCTGCGCAAGGCAGCCCGATGCTGCGCGAATGCCTCGACGATGCCAGGCAGGGCATGCGGCGCGTGCAGTACATCGTTGCCGACCTGAAGACATTCGCCTACCGCAGCGAGAACGTGGAAGGCAGCGCCTTCCTGCTCGAACGGGCGCTCGATGCGGCAGTGCGGCTGGTGGGCCATGAGACCAAGGGCATCCCGATCCGGCGCGCCATCACCGGCCAGACGCTGGTGCGGGGCGACGAAGCGGCGATCATCGGTGTGTTGATCAATTTGCTGGGCAATGCCGCGCTGGCGTTGCGCAAGGGTCCCACGGCGGCGCCTGAAATCGTGGTCGGCGTGGTCGAAGAAGGCCAGCGCCTGCGCGTCACGGTGTGCGATAACGGGCCCGGCATCGCGGCCGGCAACCTGCGCCGCGTGTTCGAGCCATTCTTCACCACCCGCGAGGTGGGCCAGGGCCTGGGGCTCGGGCTGTCGATCTGCTACAGCGTGATCGAAAGGCATGGCGGCCACCTGGCCGTCGAAAGCACGCCGGGCGAATGGACGACATTCACTTTCGACCTGCCGCGCGCAGGCGGTGAGCATTGATGCACCAGATCGCGAACGCGGCACGGCGGCCCGGGAACCGACACGACAACCGATACAGGAAGTGGCAGTGGAACAGGAATTGAAGCAGAATCTGAAACAGGAATCGATCCAGCTGCGGGGAACGACCGCAACGATGAACTTTCCGGAATCGCAAAAGGAACCAGCATGACCGACGCGGCCAAACCACTGCCAGCCATCCTCTATGTCGACGATGAGCCGACATCCCTGAAGTATTTCCGGCGCGCGCTGGGTGCCCAGGCCACCGTGCTGACGGCGGAATCGGTCGAGGAGGGCAAGCGCGTGCTGGACCAGCATGCCGAGTCGATTGCCGTGCTGGTTTCCGACCAGCGCATGCCCGGGGCGTACGGCAACGAACTGCTGTTCTATGCGTGGGACCGCTATCCGCATATCGTGCGCATCCTGACCACCGCCTATTCCGAGATTGCCCACACGGTCGAAGCGGTCAACCAGGGTCAGATCCACCGCTATATCCAGAAGCCGTGGGATATCGCCAGCCTGGGCATGGAAATGAAGCAGGCCATGGAACTGGCGCGGCTGCGGCGCGAGCACGCCCAGTTGCTGCGCGAAAAGCTGCTGATCCGCCAGAAGCAGGCGGTGGCCAACCGCATCGGCACGCTGTACGCGCTGTGTGGCGGCGTAACCGGGCACGCTGGCGCGGTACCGGTCGACGCCTACCTGTCGGCCGCACTATGTGCCGGCCTGACGCCGCCGGAACCCGACTGGCTGCTGATGGATTATTCCGACCTGATCGGTTCCGAGGCCTTCCGCAGCGCCGCGTTCGCCCGGCTCGTGCGCACCCGGCTCGACGGCCTGCCGGCGAAAGGCGCCTTGCCGGGCGATGTCTTCGGCTTGCTGGCGCAGGCATTCGGCGACGGCTTCGAGCGCAGCGCGGAAGGCGGCACGATCGTGCACACGTCGCGCCTGACCGAGTTCCTCGAAACGCCGACCGCCAGCGCGGTGTCGGAGGCGCATGCACTGTGGCTGGCGGTGCTGCTGTGGCTGGGCCAGAATGGCCACACGCTGCAGATGTCGGGCGGGCCGGACGGCGTGCACGCGCGGCTGGCGCCGGCCGAGGCGGCGCCGACGGCATCGCAGCTGGCGGGCTGGATCGAACAGTTCTGAGCGTGCGCCGCGGCGGTCGCGGTTTCGCTACCATGCGTGCAAACATCGACCATGGAGGATCGTCATGCCACGAGGTGCCAGCCCGAAACGGGAAAACGAATACCAGAAGCTCGAGAAATCGTTCGAGAAGCAGGGCCGCTACAAGGGCCGCGAAGAGGAAGTGGCGGCGCGCATCGTCAACAAGCAGCGCAAGGAGTACGGCGAAACAAAGTCCGCCAAGGCCAAGGACCGGGCCGGTGTATCGCCCGACCGCAGCGTGCCCATCGCGGACTACGAGCACCTGACCGTGCCGCAGGTGCGCAGCGCACTGGCCGAGCTGACCGCGGCGCAGCGCCGCAAGGTACGGTCCTACGAAGAGAAGCACAAGAACCGCAAGGGCGTGCTGGAAGCGTTGGACCGGCTGCACTGACGCGCTTGGCAAGTCGGCCCTGCCTGCCGGGATGCATGGTCCGTCATGCCCGGCGGCGCGCCCCGGCCGCCGCCGTCGAGGTAAGCTCGGCGAAAAGCCCATGCAGCCGCGCTTGCCGTGGCATTTGGCGGTCCGTTAGAATGCGCGTCTCGCATTCTCCCTGATCGCCACCGCCCCGATGTTCATCCGTTCGCTTTGCGCCGCAGCACTGGCGGCAAGCCTGCTTGCCCCATTCGTCGCTTTCGCCGTCCCCGTCGCCGAAGCCTGTCCCCAGCACTACGTTGCCGGCCAGGCACCGCGCATCCTCAACGAAAAAATGGCCCGCGCCACGCGCGAGCTGTGCTACAACGTGTTCGGCATCATGCACAGCGGCGTCACGCGCACGCCGCTGTGGTCCGCCGAGCACCTCACCGAGCGCAATATCGAATCCGCCGAGGACCTGTCGCGCGAGAATTCCTTCCATACGGAGACGCGGCTGCCGAAGGGCCAGCGCGCCGAACTGTCCGACTATGCGCGCAGCGGCTTCGACCGCGGCCACATGGCGCCGAACGGCAACATGCCGGACCGCAGCAGCCAGTACCAGAGTTTTACACTGGCGAACATGGTGCCGCAGGATGCCGACAACAACCGGCACGTGTGGGCCGGCATCGAAAGCGCGGTGCGCAAGATGGTCAAGAAAGAGGGCGACCTGTTTGTCATCACCGGCCCGGCGTTCATCGGCGGCGACCTGCGCAAGGTGGGCAATGTGCTGGTGCCGAGCCACCTCTACAAGGTGGTGTACAGCCCGCGCCAGCGCGCCGGCGGCGCCTGGTTCGTGGCCAACCAGCCCGACGCCAGGGTGCAGACGATGACGATCGCCCAACTGGAAAGCAAGGTCGGCATCGATCTGATACCGTCGCTGACGAAACAGCAGAAGCAGGTGATGCTGAAGCTGCCGAAGACCACCCAACGCAAGGATTGAGAAGGATTACCGCAGATGAGCAAGAAATTCGTCCCCTACGCGAACGAGG
>DASVVD010000647.1:0-3343 GCA_036386715.1 Pseudoduganella sp. | reverse complement strand
GCAGTCGACGCCGCACACCCGGGCCGCCCCCAGGGATTGGACAAGCCCGGCCATGGTGCCGGCCGAGCCGACGGCGGTGAACACGCGCGCAAGATCCGGCAATTGCGCCTTGAGTTCCTCGCCGCAGTTGACATATCCATGGACCGCGGCGCCGGTCGAGCCACCGAATGGAATCAACGCGGCAGCGGTGCCGTGCCTTTGCAGGCGGCGCACTTCTTCCTTGGCGAGGTCGTTGAGCGCCGCGTCGTCCACGTCGCCCACCCAGAGCATTCTTGCGCCGAGCACGCCGTTCAACGCGAGATTGCCTGTGTACTGACGCGGCTCGCTGCCAGCCAGGATCAGGACACATTCCAGGCCAAGGCAGGCTGCGGCCGCTGCGGTCAGCCGCGCATGATTGCTCTGTGCGACGCCCACGGTGACCAGTGTCGTCGCGCCGGCAGCCAGCGCCTCCCCGCACGTGTACTCGAGCTTGCGGATCTTGTTGCCGCCGCCCGCGAGGCTGGTCAGGTCGTCGCGCTTGATCCACAGGTCGTCGGCACCCAGCCCCAACGCTGCCGCCAGGCGTGGGGCGCGCTCGAGCGGCGTGGGCCAGGTGGCCAGTGATACACGGGGCAGGGGCGACATGATTTCCTGTGGTGGCAAAAGACGGACTCGTGATTAGTGTGGGCGACTTACGCCCTGAAAGCGGTAAGCGCAGGGCAGGATGTGCTGCAGCTAGTGACCAGCTAGGCGTCCCGCCGTGCCTTGAGCAAGTCGTCTTCGCTCGTCAGATACCCTTCGTCGGCCGCCAACTGCGCATCCGGCGGCAGCTTCTCATGCGCCCGTGCCCGGTCCAGCAGCACGTGCACGGTGTCGATCTTGTGGCGGATCGCCTCGCCCAGTGAAGCCAGCGTCAGCGGCTCCGGCAGCATCAGCTCGCATGATTCGGCCGCGCGCGCCGCAGGGTGCCCCGGTTCGATCTCGCCTTGCGCCCCGGTCTCGTCGCGTTCGACGAGCTGCAGTGCCTGGCGCAATCCCTGTTCCAGCTGTTCCAGCTTGCTCGATTCCATCTGTGCCTCCGGGGAAGTAAATAGTAAAAGTAGCGACAGGATACTTCGCTGAGCAGTGCGGTGCCGCGCGATACCGGCGAACTGAGGGACTGGATCCTTGCCGGCTATCCCCTGCGTATGGGCTGCCGGCTTTCTCGATGGACGCCCTATCGCGGCACGCGAACGACGTCGAAGAACACCCCTTCCCAGGCCAGGACTGCCCGGTCGCTTGTTTTCCGGTACAGGAACGCGCAGCTGAGTTCAATCACGTCGACCTGCTTCGGCAGTCCGAGAGTGGTGTCACGCAAGTGTGCATTGTCACGCAGGTCGCTATCCCGCTTGACGCGCTCCACGCGAAAGGTTGATGCGCCACATGTTCTCTTGCCGAGTTTGATCGTGGCTCTGTCGATCTTCAGCACTTTTCCCACCATTCGCTGTGCTTCGTTCTCGTCAAGAGCGGTTACGTCGGCAAAGTCCAGGACTGAGGTGAGCTTCCATTGCCCTGTAACGCCAGGGTCGAAATGCCCTTCGGCACATGCCGGGATGATGGTTAGCGCCAGGGCGAGGCATGCCATGACCCCGAGGAGCGCGCGAAATAATGTCGGTTGGTTGATGTGGGTCATTTTGCATCCTTTGATTGCCTGGCCGTCGTACGAAAAGGTGCGCTTTCTTCTGCGCGACGTTTGATCAAGCCAGGAGCTGTGACCAGTATCCGCTTGCCGTTCTTCTGTATCGATACTTTTGTCATTTTCGAGATGTTTGCAGCGGCGCCATCAAAATCTGCATCGTTTATATAGCCATAAGTGCCTCTGACATTACGGATGCCCGCGTTGTAGGTCAGGCTCACCAATCCATCGAACTGCTCCTGATTCAACGATACCTTGGTGATGCCGCGCTTTACATAGCCTTCGGCTTCGGCCACGCGGCGCTCGAACTCCTTGTTGAGATCGGCCATGCTGACTTTGCGTTCGAGCTCATCGTGGTTACACACGCCGTAGTGCGCAAGGATACCCACGCCCCACGTACAATTTCCCAGGTTTGGTCCCATATCGTTGTAATAGTGCAGCACAACTTTTTCGCCTGTTCGCATCCGCGTACGAGCTGCAGCGCTCATCGTCATCCTTGCATTTGGTGACAGCTGCGTAGACTTCGTTGTCATGTTGTTCCTCCTGGAGTGTGGATGACATAGAAGTTACGATCTGTACAAATGCGGGAGTTGATTTTTGGCAATAATTTCGCTTGGTTGTTGTATTCACCGGCCGTCTGGTACAACTTGGCTGGCTGCTGTTTGTCTAACAACAAGGAAACGGTATTTTGCTTCCCGGGTTAAATCATGCGCACCAGGATGCCGATCGAGGCAGGTCCAGCTTGCCCAAGGAGGGCGAGTAGGCTACAATCTCGGGTTGCTCGAACTCACTCCGAGCAATGTTGTAAAATTCCTACTTTTAATACACTCGAATCCGCTCAACAAGGGTGCCCGCAAGGGTCACTGAACGGATTCCAGACCCAACCCTGGAGCAAAATATGTCTGTAACGATGCGTGAAATGCTGGAAGCCGGCGTCCACTTCGGTCACCAAACCCGATTCTGGAACCCAAAGATGGCTCCGTTCATCTTCGGCCACCGCAACAAGATTCACATCATCAACCTGGAAAAGACCATGGATCTGTACCAGGAGGCGATGAAGACTGTTCGCCAACTGTCCGCAAACCGCGGCACGATCCTGATGGTGGGCACCAAGCGCCAGGCGCGCGACATCATCGCTGCTGAAGCCCAGCGTGCTGGTGTTCCTTATGTCGACCAGCGTTGGCTGGGCGGCATGCTGACCAACTTCAAGACCATCAAGACCTCGATCAAGCGCCTGAAAGACATGGAAGCCCAGATCGAAGACGGTTCCGTCGAGAAGCTGACGAAGAAAGATGCGCTGCTGTTCTCGCGCGAAATGGACAAGCTGCAGAAGTCCATCGGCGGCATCAAGGACATGGGCGGCGTGCCTGACGCAATCTTCGTGGTCGACGTCGGCTACCACAAGGGCGCGATCACCGAAGCAGGCAAGCTTGGCATTCCTGTCATCGGTGTTGTCGACACCAACCATTCTCCGGAAGGCGTCACCCACGTGATCCCGGGTAACGACGACTCGTCGAAAGCCATCATGCTGTACGCCCGCGGCGTCGCTGATGCAATCCTGGAAGGCCGTGCCAACGCGTCGAACGAAGTGGCCGACATGGTCAAGTCGTCGGACGAGTTCGTCGAAGTTTCCGAGCAGGCTTAATTCTCCGGCGGCCATCACGGCTGCCGCGGCACAAAAAAGGGGTA
>DASVVD010000646.1:0-2680 GCA_036386715.1 Pseudoduganella sp. | reverse complement strand
CGCCGCGCCGCGCCGCCATCGACGCGCGCATCGCCGTGATCGAGGCCAAGGAACGCGAAGCGGCGCGGCCGCGCGTTACCGTCGAGCGCAAGCCATGGTTCTGCTCGGGCTGCCCGCACAATACCTCGACCAGGGTGCCGGAGGGCTCGCGTGCGCTGGCCGGTATCGGCTGTCACTACATGGCGCTGTGGATGGACCGCCGCACCGAAACGGTGTCGCAGATGGGCGGCGAGGGCGTGAGCTGGCTGGGCCAGATGCATTTCACGCGCGACCGGCACGTGTTCGTCAACCTTGGCGACGGCACCTATTTCCACTCCGGCCTGCTGGCAATCCGCGCGGCGATCGCCGCCGGCGCCACGCTGACCTACAAGATCCTGTACAACGATGCGGTCGCGATGACGGGCGGCCAGCCGGTCGACGGCACGCTGACGGTGCCGCAGATCGCCCAGCAGGTGGTGAGCGAGGGCGCGGTGCGGGTGCTGGTGGTGAGCGATGAACCGGAAAAATATGCCGAACGCACCGGCCTGCCGGATGCGGTAACCGTGCACCACCGCGACGAGTTCGATGCATTGCAACTGGCGTTGCGGGAAGTGGCCGGCGTGTCGGTCATGATCTACGACCAGACCTGCGCCACTGAAAAGCGGCGCCGCCGCAAGCGTGGCGACTACCCGGACCCGGCGAAGCGTGCCTTCATCAACCCGGCGGTGTGCGAAGGGTGCGGCGACTGTTCCGTGGCCTCCAACTGCCTGTCGGTCGAACCGCTCGAGACGCAGTATGGCACCAAGCGCCGAATCAACCAGGGTTCCTGCAACAAGGATTTTTCCTGCGTCAACGGTTTCTGCCCGAGTTTCATTACCGCGGAAGGCGCCCAGCTGCGAAGGCCGAAACCGGCCGCGCCCGTGGCGGGCACCACGGCGGCCATTCCGGAACCGGTGCAGGCCCCGCTCGACGGCGTCTGGGGCATCGTGGTGCCGGGAGTCGGCGGGACCGGTGTGGTCACCGTCGGCGCGTTGCTCGGCATGGCGGCCCACCTTGAAAACAAGGGCGTCAAGGTGCTCGACATCACCGGCCTGGCGCAGAAGGGCGGCGCAGTGCTCAGCCATGTGCAGATCGCCGCGCATCCCGACAGCATTCACGCGACCCGGGTGCCGATGGGCGAAGCGGCGCTGCTGATCGGCTGCGATGCCATGGTGGCGGCTTCCGCCGATGCGCTGTCGCGGGTATTGCGCGGCCGCACCCACGCCATCGTCAACAGCGCATCGGTGCCCAGCGCGGCCTTCCTGTCGAACCCGGACTGGAAGTTTCCCGGCACCGCCGTCGAAAGCGACCTGCGCACGGCTATCGGCGAGACATGCGAGTTCGTGGACGCGAATGCGCTGGCGCTGCGCCTGTTCGGTGACGCGATCTACGCCAATCCTCTGCTGCTCGGCTATGCCTGGCAGAAGGGCTGGGTGCCGCTGGGCCGGGCAGCGCTGCTGCGTGCCATCGAGCTGAACGGCGTGTCGGTCGAGAAGAACCAGCAAGCCTTCGAGGCGGGCCGGCTGGCGGCCCACGATCCGGCCGCTGCGATGGCACCCGCGGCGGCGTCCAGGCCGCTGCCCATGCCCGCCACGCTCGACCGGTTGATCGGGGAGCATGCCGGACTCCTTGCCGCCTACCAGAACCCGGCCTATGCCGAGCGCTACCGCGGGGCGCTGGACCGGCTGCGCAAGGTCGAGGCGACCGTCGATGCCGGCGGCAGGCAGGCGCTGAGCGAAGCGGTAGCGCGCAACCTGGCCAAGCTGATGGCATACAAGGACGAATACGAAGTGGCGCGGCTGCACAGCGCACCCGAATTCCTGGCCGAGCTGCGCAGCCAGTTCGAAGGCGAACCGGGCAAGGACTACCAGGTGCATTTCCACCTGGCGCCGCCGATGATCGCCGGGCGCGACGCGGCCGGCCGGCTGGTCAAGCGCCGTTTCGGCCCGTGGATGATGGGGGTGTTTTCCGTGCTGGCCCGCTTGAAGTGCCTGCGCGGCACGCTGCTCGACCCGTTCGGCAAGACCGCCGAACGGCGCCGCGAGCGCCAGCTGGTCGAAGACTACTTTGCGCTGGTGCAGCTGTTCTGCGAAACGCTGACTCCGGAACGCCTGGACACCGCGCTGGCGCTGGCACGGTTGCCGGAAAAAATACGCGGCTACGGCCACGTGAAGGAACACGCCATGGACGTGGCCGCGGAACGGCGTGCCCAGCTCATGGCGCTCTACGGCGCCGCGGCGTCCCAAAACAAGACCTGAAGGAGACAGACATGAAAATACTGGTACCCGTGAAACGCGTGATCGACTACAACGTCAAGGTGCGCGTGAAATCCGACGGCACCGGCGTCGAGATCGCCAACGTCAAGATGTCGATGAACCCGTTCGACGAGATCGCCCTGGAAGAAGCCACGCGCCTAAAGGAAGCGGGCAAGGCAAGCGAAGTGGTGGCGGTATCGGCCGGCGTGGCGCAGTGCCAGGAAACGCTGCGCACCGGCATGGCGATCGGCGCCGATCGCGCCGTGCTGATCGAAACCACGGCCGAACTGGAGCCGCTGGCGGTGGCCAAGCTGCTCAAGGCGCTGGCCGACAAGGAGCAGCCGCAGCTGATCATCCTGGGCAAGCAGGCAATCGACGACGATTCGAACCAGACCGGCCAGATGCTG
>DASVVD010000645.1:0-2158 GCA_036386715.1 Pseudoduganella sp. | reverse complement strand
TCGGTCGTAGCGAAATACAGTTCATCATCGGCGTGGCGGATGCCAGTCACCGTTGCATGCCCCGTACCGGCCACGACAACGATCCTGTCGCGGTCCCGCAGCAGCGCAGGCAGCGCGCGCTCCAGGCCCCGCCAGAACTCGCAGGCTTCGTCCAGCCGCTTCTCGCCGGGAATCGCCCAGCTGTCCATATGTCCCGCGCTGCCGGATCCGCCGTGCCATTTGTCGCCGCCACGCGCCGAGCCGTATTCATTTTGTTCGAACTGTTCCCAGTGCGCTTGTCCGTGCAACTGGTCTGCCTGCCCGGAGAGCCCGGCCTGCAGCTGCACCAGGCCCGGCATGTCGGCCAATATCCTGCGTACCTCCCGTTCATGGGCGAGCGTGCCGGCGCTGGCGAACAGGGTGCCAAAGGCGTCGTCGCCGCTGAACAGGCGCAGCGGCAGCCAGAACCCGCTGTTGGGCGGCCCCAGCAGCATGACGCGGCTGCCCGGGCGCGCCATCAGCCGGCTCCAGCTGCCGCGATGCCTGGCATGCCACGCGCGTACCAGCAGCGCGCCCATGCCGTGGGCGACGATGCGCAGCGGATGTTCTCCCACGTCGGCTGATTGCAGCAGCTGGCCGATGCGCTGTTCCAGCCTGGCGGCGAGAACGGCAAATCCCAGCCGCCAGTCATACGGGAAGTCGATCACGTTGTGCGTCCTGGCGAAATGCTCGTGCAGGTCGCCGTAGTAGCCGCGCAGCAAGCGCGTGGCAACGACGCGCGGCGGCTGGCTTGCCTCCTCCTCATTTTCCGCATCGCCCGCCTGCATGGCCAGGCGGGCGAATGCCGCCACCGATTTTTCGTTCAGCCACAGCTTGCGGCCCGACGTATCCGTCAACACCGAACCGAACACGTTCGGAATCAGCACCACCGTCGGCCGCGACGGGTCGGCCCGCACCGGCGCAACGTCCTTGTCCCGCTTGCCGCTGGCATCGCGCCCGCTCCATGACAGCGGACCGATCGTCTTCCATTCCTTGCCGGGCTTTCCCTTCAACGCATCGGCCATGGCGCTGACCACGTCATGCTGCTCGAAATAGGTGAAATGGGTGATCCGGTCCGCCTTGGCCTCGATGAACTTTGGCGCCGTCACGCCGGGCGCGCGCGGCACGCCGCCAACCATGGAGCGGGTTTGCACGACCAGGTCGTTATCGGTCCAGAAGAAGGCGTCGGCCATCAGGGTTTGCAGCCAGGTCAGCAGGCCGTCGCCGCGGCTGTCGCCGGTCACGACGAACAATTCGCTGTCCACCCTGGATGCCGGCGCGTTCAGCCAGCGGACCAAGTGGCTTTCCGGCAGCATCGCCCCCAGGCCGGGCAAGTCTTCCGGCAGCAGGCCCGCGCGGGCGATTTCGCACAGCAGCTCAAGCCAGTGGACCGTCAGCTTCACGCCGCTGATCCGGGCTTGCCACTGCAGCACGGACATCCACGCATCAAGCCGGCGCGATGCCAGCAGCGTGCCGCGCGCCGGGCATGCGACCCGCACCACGCGCCGCACGGTAATGGCCTTTTCGCGCAGCATCTTCGCCAGCGCCTGCAGCATTTCCCTTTCTGCTGCAAGGTCGGCGCCGGTCTCCTTTCCGGTGTCGTCATCGCTTCGCCGGCCGAATTCCTGCGCATCGTCCGTACGGCCGGCCCGCACCAGGATCTCGGCGATCAGGCCGCCCCGCGCATGGGTCACCAGGTCAAGCTTCGCATGCGCCGGCAAGGCCGCGGCAAGGTGGAAAGCATTGGCGATGGGGCTGGCCATCAGTGTCGGGTGTTCGAAAGCCAGCACGTTTTCGGACCGGTAGCGGCGGCTAATGTCACTCACGCAAGGCTGCGTGGGTTTCTTGAGCAGACCGGCGAACGTATCGTCCGCATACATGAACGCACCATGCACGAACACCAGCAGCGCATCCTTGTCGGGCGCCGGCGCATCGTCCGTGGCCTCACGCGGCAAATCAAACCGGCGCAGGCAGGAGTCCTGCCCGGCGTCGAAATCGCGGGCCAGTTTCAATGCCTGTTCATGCGTCGATGCTGGATCTCCTTTCGCGCGCAGCACGGCAAACCAGTCGATGGTAGCCGCGGCTGCGATCACACGGCTGGCACCGCGCGTGCCGTTGCGGGAAGAGGTCCATGGCAAGG
>DASVVD010000644.1:0-3190 GCA_036386715.1 Pseudoduganella sp. | reverse complement strand
TCCCCTTCTTCCTGTACAACAAGCCGGAAATCGCCCGCGCCCTGCTGGAGTACCGGTGGGCCGGGCTGGAATCGGCACGCCGCCGCGCGCGCCAGATGTCGCACCCGAAAGGCGCGCTGTACCCGTGGCGCACCATCGCCGGCGAGGAATGCTCGGCCTACTTCCCGGCCGGCACCGCGCAGTACCATATCAACGCCGACATTGCGTATTCGATCCGCCAGTACCTCGACGCCACGGGCGACGACGCCTGGCTGCGCGCGCACGGCGCCGAGATCGTGATGGAAACGGCGCGCATCTGGACCGGCATCGGCAGCTACGACCGCCACGGCAGCTTCGTCATCAACGAGGTGACCGGGCCGGACGAGTACACGGCGCTGGTCAACAACAACTACTACACCAACGCCATGGCGCAGGCGCACCTGGAATTCGCCGCCGCCATCGCCACCCGGCTTGCCGGTGAATTCCCGGAAGATTACGCCCGCATCGCGCAATCGATGGATCTTGCCCCGGGCGAGCCGGAAGAATGGGCCAACGCCGCGCGGCTGATGTTCCTGCCGTACGACGCCGAACTGCAGATCCACGAGCAGGACGACAGCTTCCTGTCGAAGAAGCGCTGGGACTTCGCCGGCACGCCGGCGGAAAACTACCCGCTGCTGCTGAACTACCACCCGATGGTGATCTACCGCCACCAGGTGTGCAAGCAGGCCGACGTGGTGCTGGCGCTGCTGCTGCTGTCCGCCCGCTTCGGGCAGGACGACAAGCGCCGCGACTTCGATTACTACGAGGCGGTGACCACGCACGACTCGTCGCTGTCGTCGTGCATCTTCTCGATCGTTGCCGCCGAAGTGGGCTACGCCGACAAGGCCTACGACTACTTCATGGAAACGGCCCGCCTCGACCTGGACGACACGCACGGCAACACCTGCCACGGCGTGCACACGGCGGCCATGGCCGGCACCTGGCTGGGCGTGGCCTACGGCTTCGGCGGCATGCGCACCGATGGCGGCAGCCTGCGCTTCGCCCCTACCCTGCCGGCGCGCTGGCAAGGCTACCGCTTCCGCATCCAGCTGCGTGGCTGCCTGCTCGAAGTGGGCGTGAATGGCGCCGGCACCACCTACCGGCTCGCGCAGGGCGAGGCGCTGCAGTTCACCCACCATGGCAAGCCGGTCGCGCTGACCGCTGCCCAACCCGAACACCAGGAGGCCGCATGAATCAAAGTACGAGCCACGGCACCAGCCGCAGCATGAAGGACTTCAAGGCCGTGATCTTCGACCTCGATGGCGTGATCACCGATACCGCGCGCTACCACTACCTGGCCTGGAAGCGGCTGGCCGAAGCGCAGGGCGTGCATTTCGACGAGACCTTCAATGAACACCTGAAGGGCATCGACCGCATGGGATCGCTCGAGCTGATCCTGGCCTCGGCCACGCGCAGTTACACCGCCGAGGAAAAGCTGGCGCTGGCCACCGAGAAGAACGAGCATTACAAGGAACTGATCGCCACGATGTCGCCGACCGACCTGCTGCCCGGCGCCGTCGAGGCGCTCGACACCTGCCACGCGGCGGGGTTAAAAATCGGCTTGGCTTCGGTGAGCCGCAATGCGTTCACGGTGCTGGACAGCCTGGGTATCACCGGCAAGTTCGACTACGTGGTGGATGCCGGCACGATCGCCCGCGGCAAGCCCGATCCGGAGATTTTCCTGAAAGCGGCGCGCGAGCTGGGCGTGGCGCCAGCCGACTGCTTCGGCGTCGAGGATGCGGTGGCCGGCGTGGCATCGATCAAGGCCGCCGGGATGTTCGCCATCGGCGTCGGCGATCCCCAGGTGCTGGCACAGGCCGACGTGGTGATCCCGGACCTGGCGGCGTTCTCCCTGGCCTGACCACGATAAAACAATAGAACAATAAAACACAAACAACAAAACGCCGGAGGAGACACCATGCAACGCCGCCGTATCCTGTTCATCCTGTTCCTGGTTTACTTCGTGTTCGCGATCCTGCTCAACAGCGTGGGCACCGTGATCCTGCAGGTCATCAACAACTACGGCGTGGGCAAGTCCGCCGCCAGCGTGCTGGAAGGGTTCAAGGACCTGCCGATCGCGATCGTGTCGTTCCTGGTGGCGTCGTTCCTGCCGCGGCTGGGTTACAAGCGCGCCATGCTCACCGGCCTGGCGATCGTCACCTGCGCCTGCCTGGCGATGCCGCTGGTGCCGGGTTTCGCCACCGCCAAGCTGCTGTTCCTGTGCGTGGGCGTGGCGTTCGCGCTGGTCAAGGTGTCGGTCTACTCGACGCTGGGCCTGGTCGCCACCAGCCGCAAGGAGCACGCCGGCATCATGAACACGCTGGAAGGCTTTTTCATGGTGGGCGTGCTGTGCGCCTACTGGGTGTTCAGCTTCTTCATCGACTCGGCCAACCCGCGCTCGCAAAGCTGGCTGAACGTCTACTGGCCGCTGGCCGCGCTGTGCGCGCTGACGTTCGTCCTGCTGCTGGGCACCCGTTTCGACGAACGGCTAGCCGCGCCGCCGGCCGCCAGCACGCCGGCGCAGGACTTCGCCGCCATGCTGAAACTGTTCCTCAAGCCGCTGGTGTGCATCTTCGTCATCACCGCCTTCCTGTACGTGCTGATCGAGCAGAGCGTGGGCACCTGGCTGCCGACGTTCAACAACGAGATCCTGCACCTGCCGGCGGCGATGAGCGTGCAGGTCACCAGCATCTTTGCCGCCTGCCTGGCGATCGGGCGCCTGTCGGCCGGCGTGGTGCTGCGCCGCCTGCACTGGTACCCGGTGATGAATGTCTGTTTGCTCGGTATGGGCGCCGTGGTACTGGTGGCGCTGCCGCTGACGCACGGCGTGGTGCCGGATGTCGGCATCACCTGGTTCACGGCACCGGCGGCCACCTTCCTGTTCCCGCTGATCGGCCTGTTCATGGCGCCGATCTACCCGGGCATCAATTCAGTGATGCTCAGTTCCCTGCCCCAGCACCAGCATGCGCCGATGACGGGGCTGCTGGTGATCTTCTCGGCACTGGGCGGCACCACCGGATCGCTGGTCACCGGCTACGTGTTCGGCGCCTTCAGCGGCCACTTCGCGTTCTACCTGACCTTGGTGCCGATCGCCGTGGTGCTGGTGATGCTGTTCTTCTTCCGGCGCGCGGTGGAAGGCGCCAACGGCGGCGACAGCGTGGGTGCCTCCGCT
>DASVVD010000643.1:0-4199 GCA_036386715.1 Pseudoduganella sp. | reverse complement strand
CCAATGCGGCGGTACTGCGCGCGCTCGAATTCGCCGCGGCGCAGCCTGGTCCAGAACGCCTCATAGTCGGCCGAGCGCACATAGTCGGGATCGCAGAACATCGAATGGTGGCGGCCCGTCACTTCGTCCAGCGTGTAGCCCAGCGTTTCCAGGAAATTGTCGTTGGCGTGGATGATGGTGCCATCCAGGCGGAACTCGATGATGGCCTGCACCCGGTTCAGGGCGCCGTGGATGGCCTGGAATTCGGCCTGGACTTCAGCGTGGTGTTCCGGTGCGGGGCTGCTACGGGTCGGGGTGGCTTCGATGTGCATGGCGGGTCCTGTGTCGGTAGATGAGATCCACCTGGCGGTGGAAGAACGCGACACGGTGAGGGTCGGCACAGGAATTATCCCGCTGTTATTGCCTCTAGTAAAGTTTCTTTGGCTTGAACATTTAACAATGTGTCGCATGCAAGTTACATTTGCACGTTACTGACCGATCAAGTGGCCCGATTCTCTCCAATCCTCACACGCGGACTTCACGTCCCGGACTTGGGGTCCTGGAACTGCGCCCGCAGCAGGCCGCCCGCGCGAAATTGGTCGGCAATGAAATCGACGAACACGCGCACCCTGGCGGGCACCAGCTTGCGGCTCGAATAATAGATCGACAGCGGCCGCGCTGGCGCCTGCCAGTCCGGCAGCACGCGCACCAGTTCGCCACTGTCGAGCAGCGGTAACGCGTGTGGCAGCGGCAGCAGCGCGATGCCCATGCCGCAGGCGGCGGCGCGGGCCATCGCATCCGGATCGTCCAGCACCGCGGCCGGGCGCAACGTGGCCACCACCTCTTCGCCGGCGCCGTTGCGCAGCCGCCAGGGCAGCAGCCGGCCGGACGCCAGCGAGCGGCGCAGTACGCCGCGGTGCCGGGCCAGCTCGTCCGGCGTGGCCGGCGCGGGATGCTCGCGCAGGTAGGCCGGCGCGGCGGCCAGCAGTACGCTGACCCGCGCCAGTTCACGGGCGACCAGGCCTTCGGTCAGGTCGATACCGCCGCCGATCGCCGCATCGAATCCTTCGCCAACCACGTCGACGCCCCGGTTATCGAAATACAGGTCGGGTACCACGGCCGGATAGCGCCGCACGAACTGGTCCACCAGCGGCACGATGTAGCGGTGGCCCACCGCATAGGCCAGCGACACCTTGAGCGTGCCTGCCGGCTTGCCGGCGCCCTGGCGCAGGTCGGTCAGCGCATCGCCGATCTCGCTCCAGGGCCGCCGCACCTGGCCATACAGCTGCAGGCCATCGCTCGTCAGCGCCAGGCTGCGCGTGCTGCGCTGGAACAGGCGCACGCCCAGCCGCGCCTCGAGCCGGGCCACGCTCTTGCTGACGGCTGCCGGCGTGACGCCGAGGCGGCGCGCCGCGGCGGAAAAGCTGTGCTCGTCCGCGGCGGCGATGAACGCATCGAGATAGCTGCCCAGTTCGGTATCCATCGGGCCATTTTATACCTGTGGTTGAAACTGAAGGCGACATTCATGTGCTACCGCGATCGAATGAGGCTTGCCATACTGGCTCCATCAATCACCCACCCTGAAGGAAACCATCATGAACACGACACTCGACGGCAAAATTGCTTTCATCAACGGCGGTTCGCGCGGCATCGGCGCCGCGACCGCACGCCGCCTGGCACGCGACGGCGCGACCGTGGCGATCGGCTATGCATCGTCGGCCGCAGCCGCGGAGGCGCTGGCGGCGGAGATCACGGCGGCCGGCGGCACGGCCGTGGCGATCCGCGCCGACGCGGCCGATGCCACCGCGCTGGCGCATGCGATCGATGCCGTGGCCGAACGCTTCGGCCGGATCGATATCCTCGTCAACAATGCCGGCGTGCTGCGGCTGGGCGACGTGGCCGGATTTTCACTGGAAGACTTCGACCAGACGGTGGCGGTCAATGTCCGTGCGGTGTTCGTGGCCTCGAAAGCGGCGCTGGCGCACATGGGCGAAGGCGGCCGCATCATCAACGTCAGCAGCACCAATGCGCTGCGCATGCCGTTCGCCGGTGGCGCGGTGTATGCGATGAGCAAGTCGGCCCTGACCGGGCTGGCCAAGGGCATGGCGCGCGACCTGGGGCCGCGCGGCATCACCGTCAACAATGTGCAGCCGGGCCCCGTCGATACCGACATGAACCCGGCCGAGGGGGATTTCGCGGACCTGATGCACGGCCTGATGGCCCTGCCGCGGCACGGCCGCCCCGAGGAGGTGGCCGGGATGATCGCCTACCTGGCCAGCCCGGAAGCGGCGTTCGTGACCGGCGCCGACCTGCTGATCGACGGCGGCTTTGCCGCTTGATGAGGTAGTCGTGCACGCCGGTGCCGGGTGCCCTTGCAAAGGTACCCGGCACCGGCCCGGCAGCGCCGCGGAGGCTTGCTGCCTGCTTTTTACTTCGGCGCGAGCGCGCCCTGCAGCTTGCCCGCCGTGGCACCGAGCGTGCCGTTCGGCTGCAGCACCTTCACCAGCACGCTGGCGATGCCGGCTTCGGTGGTCGCCTGCGGGCCGGCAACCATTTCATAGCCCGGGTCGGCCGTGAAGGTCACGGCCTGGCCGCTGTCGGGCACCGTGGTGCCATTGGCATCGACCAGGCGGGCGCGCGCGAAGAGCAGGTCGCCGACGACCGGCGGCACGCCCATGTCGTCCAGCGCCACGTCGAGTTTCACCGCGTCGCCCGGCGTGCGCACCTTGTGCTCGGCCACGGCCTGGCCGCCGGTGTAGGCGATCGCCACCAGCTCGCCGGCCTGGAAGCCGCCGGTATCGAATTCCACCGGCGGGTGCTGCAGCTTCGGATGGCTGGCCGACGGTGCCGCCTTCTGCCGCGCCACGGTCTTGCCGTTCAGGCGCAGCTCCACTTCCTCGGCGTTCGTGAACACGCGCACGCGCGGCGACGATGCCGGCGTCCAGTAGCTGGCGATGAAGACCATCGGGCCACCGCCCCAGTTGGCCGCGGCTTTCTGTGGCGTTTGCCCTGCAGCGCGCTGCGAGCGGAAGAACTCGGCCGCGAACTTCGGCAGCCGGTCGATGCTCATCACGCCGGAAGCTTCCAGGTCGGGGGCGTAGCCGCGCGCGTAGTCGAACATGACCCAGTAGCCGTCGGCAAAGGCCGGCGTGCCGAAGTTGTCGTCGTGCGCCTCGGCCACGTTGGCGGCCTGCTGCAGCAGGTGCTTCTCGCCCTGCCCCAGCAGCTGGCGGCTGGAACGGTCGGCCGGCTTCAGGTCGCCCCAGGCGGTCTGGTTGAAGCCCGCGTTCATCGCGTAGTACTCCCAGTCGCCATACTCGGAAACGATCAGCGGCTTGTTCGGCAGCGGGTGCTTGGCTTCGAGGCGGTGCTGGCGCGCCTGCATGTAGATGTCGTAGGCGCGCGGCACCCAGCCCACCGAGAACGCCTGGTCGCCCGGGTATTCGGCGTGCACGGTCTTGTGCAGCGTGTCGACGAACGCGTCCGGCATGGCGGTCTCGTTCAGCGAGCATTCCCAGGCCAGCACGCTGGCGTGGTTGCGGTCGCGGCGGATCATGTCCTGGCAGGTGCGCAGCACCTGCCTGCTGAAGGCCGGATCCTTGTTGAAGTACTGCCAGCCCGGCACGCCCGGAATCACCAGCAGGCCCAGTTCGTCCGCCGCGGCCATGAAGGCCGGCGACTGCGGGTAGTGCGACAGGCGGATGTAGTCGAAGCCGTATTTTTTCACCAGCAGGGCGTCGCGGTACTCGGCCTGCGGCGACAGCGCATAGCCCACGTGCGGGTATTCCTGGTGGCGGTTCACGCCGCGCAGCTGCAGCGGCTCGCCATTCAGCAGCAGGCGGTTATTCTCGAACGCCAGGCGGCGGATGCCGATGCGGGTCTGCACGCTGTCGCCGGCCGCTTCACCCGCATTCCGGTCTGCCACGGTGGTGTCCAGCATGTGCAGGTTCGGCGCCTGCGGCGACCACAGGTTCGGCTGGCTGACCTGCAGCGGCATCGTCACATGGCGGCGTTCGCCGGCCTTCAGCGTCACCTGCTGCTCGGCGCGGGCAATTTCCTTGCCCTGCCACGTGAGGACATTGCGCACGGCGACCGTGCGCGCCGTTTTCGACGTGTTGCGCACCTCGGTCTTGACCTGCACCGTGGCGGCATTCCTGTCCGCCTGCGGGAACGTGACGAACACGCCGCCGCCGGCCGGCGTGGCGGCCAGTATTTCGTCG
>DASVVD010000642.1:0-4169 GCA_036386715.1 Pseudoduganella sp. | reverse complement strand
CAGCATCTGGCCGGTCTGGTTCGAATCGTCGTCGATTGCCTGCTTGCCCAGGATGATCAGCTGCGGCTGCTCCTTGTCGGCCAGCGCCTTGAGCAGCTTGGCCACCGCCAGCGGCTCCAGTTCGGCCGTGGTTTCGATCAGGACGCCGCGGTCGGCGCCGATCGCCATGCCGGTGCGCAGCGTTTCCTGGCACTGCGTCACGCCGGCCGATACCGCCACCACTTCCGTTACCTTGCCCGCTTCCTTCAGGCGCGTGGCTTCTTCCAGGGCGATCTCGTCGAACGGGTTCATCGACATTTTGACGTTGGCGATATCGACGCCAGTGCCGTCGGACTTCACGCGCACCTTGACGTTGTAGTCGACCACGCGCTTGACAGGTACCAGGACTTTCATGGGATGCCTTTGGGAAAAATGATAGTGAAATGGGCTAGATTATAGAAGTTTTTCTAGGCCGGTACGGAATTAAAGCACGACCGTACGATTTTAGGTTAGAAGCGTGCCTCTAAAAAGAAGATTGTTCGAGCGATCGGGTGGTTTAAAAAGAAAAGTTTTGCTTGCGGTGAAAGCAAAGGGACAGTTCCTGCCTTGAGGAAACTGTCCCTTGCCTGGCCGGGTGAGAGCAGCCACAGGAAGCGAGCGCCGGCAGCGGATGCCGGCAGCTCATGTCGGTCAATAACGCAGGCTACTTGCGCTGCATCAGGAAGGTAAACTCGGCGCCCTGCTGCACATGCGACAGCAAGGGATTGCCGGTCTGTTTGGCGAATGCCTGGAAGTCACGCACGGAACCGGGATCGGTTGCCACGATGCGCAGCACCTGACCGCTCTCCAGTTCGGCCAGTGCCTTCTTCGCCTTCAGGATCGGCAGCGGACAATTCAGCCCGCGTGCATCGATTTCCTTGTGAAATTCCATAATTTCGGTATCGAGTAAAGTGTCGCTCATCAGATTCTCACCAATTGTTGTGCTGAGTCAGGGAACAGTCTACTCCAAAAAATGCTGTTTGACGCGGTGCACCAAAAGAGTTCCCAAGTCGTTGCATTTTTGCAACGTATGATTCATAAATGGAAAGATGAGCTGGAGACAATGGGTTAAAGCCGCAGTATAGACCTAAAGTACGCTCTGACGCAGTGCGGCATGAGCGCCCTGCCGGCCATACCGCCGGGTAATCGGCGTGCGCAAAGCAGCCTGGCGCTCCGCTGCTGCCAGGCGCGAATGCCGGCGGCACGGCAAGCGCGTCGACCCGGATTTCCCAGGCCGGAGCAGGCATCCACGCAGTCGGTCCCGTGGATGGCATTGAACAGCACCCAAGGTTGTCCTGCTAGCTGTCGCAGGATAAAAAAGGCGGCCGAAGCCGCCTTTTTTTACGCAAGCGCAAGCAGCACGCTTATACCCGCTGTTCCACCCAGCCCTGCACGCCCGCCAGCGCCTCCGGCAGTGCCGCAGGATTGGTGCCGCCGGCCTGCGCCATGTCGGGCCGGCCGCCACCCTTGCCGCCCACCTGCTGGGCCACGAAGTTCACCAGTTCGCCGGCCTTCACCTTGCCGATCGAATCGGCGGTCACGCCGGCGATCAGGCTGACCTTGTCGCCGTTGACGGAAGCCAGCACGATCGCGGCGGTCTTCAGCTTGTCCTTCAGCTTGTCCATCGTCTCGCGCAGCGCATTGACGTCGGCGCCTTCCAGCGTGGCCGCCAGCACCTTGATGCCCTTGACGTCGACCGCCTGCGTGGCCAGTTCGTCGCCCTGGCCGGAAGCGAGCTTCGATTTCAGCGCGTTCAGCTCTTTTTCGAGCGTCCTGACCTGGTCCTGCACCTGGCCGATACGCGACGTGATTTCGTCCGGCGTCGACTTCAGTGCCGCCGCGGCTTCGTTCAGGCGGCGCGTCATGGCCTGCACCAGCGCCAGCGCACCTTCGCCCGTGACCGCCTCGATGCGGCGGATACCGGCTGCCACGCCGCCTTCGGAAACGATCTTGAACAGGCCGATGTCGCCGGTGCGCGTGACATGCACGCCGCCGCACAGCTCTTTCGACGTGCCGATGTCCAGCACGCGCACCTCGTCGCCGTATTTCTCGCCGAACAGCGCCATCGCGCCATGCTTCACGGCGTCGTCGAACGACATGTGCTGGGCCTTCGTCGGATGGTTCTCCAGGATTTCGGCGTTGACCAGCGCTTCCACTTTCGCGATCTGCTCGGCAGTCACCGGTGCGTTGTGGCTGAAGTCGAAGCGGGTCTTGTCCGGGTCGACCAGCGAACCTTTTTGCTGCACGTGGCCGCCCAGCACTTCGCGCAGCGCCTTGTGCATCAGGTGCGTGGCCGAGTGGTTGCGGATGGTGCGGCCGCGCTTGGCGGTATCGACCTGCGCCGAGACCTTGTCGCCCACCTTCAGCGTGCCGTTTTCCAGCACGCCGTGCTGGCCGAACACGTCGGCCTGGATCTTCAGCGTGTCGTCCACGGTGAAGGTGGCCGCGGTGCTCCGGATCAGGCCCTGGTCGCCCACCTGGCCGCCGGATTCGGCGTAGAACGGCGTGCTGTCCAGCACCACGATGCCGGCTTCACCGGCCTGCAGTTCCTGCACCGAAGCACCGTTCGAATACAGCGCGATCACGGTCGAGTCGAACGCCAGCTTGTCGTAGCCGACGAAGCTGGTCTTGGCGCCGGTGTATTCCACGTTGGCGGCCATCTTGAACTTGCCGGCGGCGCGCGCGGTGCGCTTCTGGTTTTCCATCGCCGCCGTGAAGCCTTCCTCGTCCAGCGTCACGCCGCGTTCGCGGCAGATGTCGGCCGTCAGGTCCAGCGGGAAGCCGTAGGTGTCGTACAGCGTGAAGGCGGTGCCGCCATCGAGCTTGTGCGGATCCTTGACCAGCTGCGCTTCGAGGATCTTCATGCCGTTTTCCAGCGTTTCGCCGAAACGCTCTTCCTCGGTCTTCAGCACCTGCTGCACATAGGCCAGTTTTTCCGACAGTTCCGGATAGGCGGTGCCCATTTCCTTGTCCAGGTCCCCGGCCAGCTTGTAGAAGAACGGCTTGGTCTGGCCCAGCTTGTGGCCGTGGCGCAGCGCGCGGCGGATGATGCGGCGCAGGACGTAGCCGTGCCCTTCCGAGCTCGGGATGATGCCGTCGACGATCAGGAACGCGGCGGCGCGGATATGGTCGGCGATCACGCGCAGCGACTTGCTTTCCAGGTCTTCCGTGCGGGTTTCGCGGGCGGCCGCCTTGATCAGGTTCTGGAACAGGTCGATCTCGTAGTTGCTGTGCACGTGCTGCAGCACGGCGGCCAGGCGCTCCATGCCCATGCCGGTGTCCACGCACGGCTTCGGCAGCTTCGTCATGTTGCCGGTTTCGTCGCGGTTGTACTGCATGAACACCAGGTTCCAGATCTCGATGAAGCGGTCGCCGTCTTCCTCGGCCGAGCCCGGCGGGCCGCCCCAGATGTCGGCGCCGTGGTCATAGAACACCTCGGTGCACGGGCCGCACGGGCCGGTATCGGCCATCTGCCAGAAGTTGTCCGACGCGTAGCGGGCACCCTTGTTGTCGCCGATGCGGATGATGCGCTCGGCCGGCACGCCGATCTCGTTGGCCCAGATGTCGTAGGCTTCGTCGTCTTCCTGGTAGACGGTGACGGTCAGCTTGTCGGCCGGCAGGCCATACACCTTGGTCAGCAGTTCCCAGGCGTAGGCGATGGCGTCGCGCTTGAAATAGTCGCCGAAGCTGAAGTTGCCCAGCATCTCGAAGAACGTGTGGTGACGCGCCGTGTAGCCGACGTTTTCCAGGTCGTTATGCTTGCCGCCGGCGCGCACGCAGCGCTGCACGGTGGTGGCGCGCGAATACGGGCGCGTATCGAGGCCCAGGAACACGTCCTTGAACTGCACCATGCCCGAGTTCGTCAGCAGCATGGTCGGATCGTTGCCCGGCACCAGCGGGCTGGAACGGACGATCGTGTGCCCCTTGGACTCGAAGAATTTGAGGAACTTCTCGCGGATTTCGGATGATTTCATGTGGGTGGCTTAGGTACGCTGAAGGCGGGCGCGCGCGCCCTGGCTCGAATGCAAAACGTTGATTATATAACGCTGGACGTCAAATGAAGTCGACGGGAAGCAGGTCGATCCGGTCGGTGCAGATGGCGTCCACGCCCCAGCCGAGCAAAGCGCGCGCCCGCTCCGGGTCGTTGACGG
>DASVVD010000641.1:0-2610 GCA_036386715.1 Pseudoduganella sp. | reverse complement strand
CGTGCCGGTCGTGCCGCAGGGCGGCAACACGGGCCTGGTGCTGGGCAGCGTGCCCGATGCCAGCGGCAGCGCCGTGGTGCTGTCGCTCGCGCGCCTGAACCGGATCCGCGCGCTCGATCCCGTCAACCGCACCGTCACCGTCGATGCCGGTGTCATCCTGCAACGGCTGCAGGAAGCGGCCGCCGCCGAAGGCTGCCTGTTCCCCCTGTCGCTGGCCGCCGAAGGCAGCTGCACGATCGGCGGCAACCTCGCCAGCAATGCCGGCGGCACCGGCGTGCTACGCTACGGGAACACCCGCGAACTGTGCCTGGGCCTCGAAGTCGTTACGCCGCAGGGCGAACTCTGGTCCGGCCTGCGCGGCCTGCGCAAGGACAATACCGGCTACGACCTGCGCGACCTGTACATCGGCGCCGAGGGCACGCTCGGCATCATCACCGGCGCCGTCATGAAGCTGTATCCGGCGCCGAAGGCATCGATCACCGCGCTGGCCGCGCTGGCTTCGCCGGCGCATGCGCTGCGCCTGCTGTCGCTGGTGCAGGACCGCGCGGGCGCCAGCCTGACCGGCTTCGAACTGATGTCGGCGTTCTGCCTCGGGCTCGTGGCCCGGCATTTCCCGCAGTTGCCGCAACCCTTTGCAGCCGGGACCGCGGCGCCGCAATTCGCATTGCTGGAACTTTCCAGCAGCGAGTCCGAGGCCCATGCCGTCGCCTTGCTGGAAGGCGCCATGGGCACGGCGCTTGAAACGGGCATCGTGGCGGACGCGGTCGTCGCCACCTCCGTCGCCCAGTCGCGCAGCCTGTGGCAACTGCGCGAACATATCCCGCTGGCGCAGGCGGCGGACGGCAAGAACATCAAGCACGACATCTCGCTGCCGGTCTCGCGCATCGCCGAGTTCATCACGCACACGGAACCGCTGCTGCAGGATGCGTTTCCCGGCTGCCAGCTGGTCTGTTTCGGCCACCTCGGCGACGGCAACCTGCACTTCAACGTGGCGCCGCCGCCGGGCATCGACAACGAGGCCTTCCTCGCCAACCAGGAAACCGTCAACCGCGTGGTGCACGATACCGTAGCGGCGTTCGGCGGCTCGATCTCGGCGGAACACGGCATCGGCGCCCTGAAGCGCGACGAACTGGCGCGTTACAAGTCGCCGGTGGAACTGCAGCTGATGCGGGCCATCAAGTCGGCGCTGGATCCCTCGAACCTCATGAACCCGGGGAAGATCCTTTGAGGTTCCTGGCCCTTTGCCTGGCATGCCTGCTGCCGCTGGCCGTGCACGCGCAGATGTACAAGTGCACGCATGGCGACCAGACCACCTACAGCGAAGCGCCCTGCGAACGCGGCACGCAGACCGTCATGGCCGCCCCGGCCTCGCCGGCTGCCGCCGCGCCGTCCGGCGCCGCCGCGGAACTGAAACGGCTACGGGAAGAATCGGCGGCGCTGCAGAAGCAACGGCAGGTGCGCGAGGCGCAGCAGGCCCGCACCGATACGCTGCATGAGCGCCAGGCCGCGCGCCGCCGCGAACAATGCGCCAGGCTGGAACTGGCCCGCAAGTGGGCCGACGACGATGTGCGGCGCGCCAGCCACCAGGGTGCCGATGCCGCGCGGCTGAAGGCCACGCGCGCTGCCGAACGCCACGCGGCAGAGTGCAAGTGACGTCGCGCCGCACGCTGGCCCGCTGGCTGCTGCTGGGCGAATGGCGCGCCCACCCGGTGCGCGCGCTGACCGCCGTGATGGCGATCGCCGTCGGCGTCGCCCTCGGCTTCGCGATCCACCTGATCAACGCCGCCGCCTTCAACGAATTCTCGGCCGCCGTGCAAAGCCTGTCCGGCCAGGCCGACGTGCAGGTGTCCGGCGCCGAGCCGCTGTTCGACGAGGCGATCTATCCGCACCTGGCCGGGCGACCGGAAGTGGCGGTTGCCTCGCCGGTGCTGGAGATCGCCGCGTCGCTGCCCGGTGGCAGCGAACCGTTGAAGATCGTCGGCCTGGACGTGTTCCGCGCCGGCTTCATCACGCCCGACCTGATCGGCGCACCGGCCGGCGGCGAGGCCGGCGACACGCTGGCCGGCGACGCGCTGTTCCTGTCGCCGGCCGCGCAGCAATGGCTCGGTGTCAAGCCCGGCGCCGCCATCGCCTTCATGGCCGGCACCGACACCATGACCTTGCGGGTGGCCGGCGCGCTGCAGCGCGCCCGGGTCGGCCAGCGCCTGGGCGTGATGGATATCGGCGCGGCCCAGTGGCGCTTCGGCCGGCTCGGCAAGCTGTCGCGGGTGGACCTGAAACTGCGTGATGGCGTCGACCGCAACGCCTTCCAGGCCATGCTGGCACGCCAGCTCGAAGCCGAATTCCCCGGCCGCTTCCGCGTCGGCCAGCCGAACGACGCCGACCAGGAAAGCCGTACCAGCAACATGAGCCGCGCCTACCGCGTCAACCTGAGCGTGCTGGCACTGGTCGCGCTGTTCACCGGTGCCTTCCTGGTGTTCTCCACGCAGGCCTTGTCGGTGATGCGCCGGCGCAGCCAGTTCGCGCTGCTGCGCGTGCTGGGATGGGCGCGCGGCCAGCTGCTGCGCCAGGTGCTGCTGGAAGGCGCCTTGCTGGGCGTGGCCGGCGCCC
>DASVVD010000640.1:0-2536 GCA_036386715.1 Pseudoduganella sp. | reverse complement strand
GGGCATGCGCCAGGTCGTCGTGCTGCCGTATTACCTGTACACCGGAACGCTGATGCAGCGCATCCACCGCCAGGTGGAGCACCTGCGCGGCCAGTATCCGCAGGTGCGCTTCGCCTGCACCGAACACTTCGGCTTCGAAGCGGAAATCTTCGCCCTGATGGACCAGCGGGTGGCGGACCTGCAGGCGGGCACGCCGGACAGCCGCCTGATCTGCGACGGCTGCAGCTACCGCGAGATCGCCCATGACCTGGGCCATGGCCACTCGCATGCGCACACGCACGACCATGCGCACGCCGGGGCGCCGGAGCAGGCGCATGCCCATCAGGGCCACGAGCACGGGCACGATCATGAGCATGGCCACGCCCATGAGCACGCCCATGAGCACCCGCACGGCCATGCCCACGCGGAGGTGCCGGCATGAGCACGGTCAACACCGTCACCGAG
The DNA here is from genome assembly GCA_036386715.1 of Pseudoduganella sp. GTDB lineage: Bacteria > Pseudomonadota > Gammaproteobacteria > Burkholderiales > Burkholderiaceae_D > Rugamonas. The sequence continues at coordinate 2,092 of DASVVD010000640.1, read as the reverse complement.
CAGCTGACGCGCGCCGGCCGCGCCATCGAGCACGACAGCTTCGCCATCATCGATGCCGAGGCCGGGCCGCATGGCTACACGGCGGCGCAGTGGCAGGTCGTGCGCCGCATGATCCACGCCAATGCCGACTTCGATTTCAACGGCCTGACCGATTTCCACCCGCAAGCCGTGGAAGCGGGCATCCGCGCCATGCTGGCCGGCGCCACGCCGGTGGTGGCCGATGTCGAAATGATCTGCTCGGGCCTGTCGCAGCCGCGCCTGGCGCACTTCGGCATGCGCACGCACCAGTTCATCAGCGATGCCGACGTGATCGCCACCGCGCAGGCCGAGGACACCACCCGCGCCGTGCAGGCGATGCGCAAGGCCCACCGGGCGGGATTGCTGGACGGCGCGATCGTCGGCATCGGCAACGCGCCCACCGCGCTGATCGAACTGGTGCGCCTGATCCGCGAGGAGGGCGTGCGCCCGGCCCTGGTGGTCGGCATGCCCGTCGGTTTCGTCGCGGCGGCCGAGTCGAAGGACCTGATGGCCGAAGTCGCCGAAGTGCCCTGGCTCGTGATCCGCGGCCGCAAGGGCGGTTCCACGCTCGTGGTGGCGGCCCTGCATGCGCTGCTGGCGCTGGCCGAGGCACGCCAGAACGCCACGGCGGCGGAGCACGCATGAAGGAAAAGGCGGCCGCCGAACGGGGCACGCGCACCGGTTTCACCACCGGGGCGTGTGCCGCCGCGGCCGCACGCGCCGCGATGCTGGGCCTGGCCACGGGGCAGGTGCCGGAGCAGGTCGAGTCGCTGCTGCCGAACGGTAGCCGGGTGACCTTCGCCGTACACGACGGCCGCTGCGACGCGGGCCGGGCCCACGCGATGGTCGTCAAGTTCGCCGGCGATGATCCCGACTGCACCGATGGCGCCCACCTCACGGTCGACCTGCGCCTGCTGCCCGGCCAGGCCGGCACCGTGGCCTGGGTGGCCGGCGACGGCGTCGGCACGGTGACGATGAAGGGCCTGGGCCTGGAAGTGGGCGGCCCGGCCATCAACCCTGTACCGCGCAGGAACATCGCCGACAACCTGCGCGAAGTGGCGCCTGATCTGCTGGCCGAACACGGCGTGGAAGTAACGATCAGCGTGCCGGACGGCCAGGTCATGGCGAAGAAGACCACCAATGCACGGCTGGGCATCCTGGGCGGCATTAGCATCCTGGGCACGACCGGCATCGTCAAGCCGTATTCCACGGCGGCCTGGCGCGCCAGCGTGGTGCAGGGCGTGCAGGTGGCATCGACCGCCGGCCACGGCATGGTGGCGCTGACGACCGGCGGCCGCACCGAGACCTTTGCCATGGCCACGCTGCGCGCCGTGCAGCCGGACCTGCCCGCCGCCTGCTTCGTGCAGATGGGCGACTTCCTGCGCTATGCGCTCGACGAGGTGGTGGCGCAGGGCATCGGCCTGGTGGTGCTGGCCGTGATGGTGGGCAAGCTCACCAAGATCGCCCAGGGCGAAACCATCACCCACGCCAACCGCAGCGAGGTCGATACCGACCTGGTGGCGGCGATCGGCCGGCGCATCGGTGCCAGCGACGAGGACTGCGCAGCCATGGCCGCCGCCGAAACCGCGCGCTTCGGCGCCGAGCTGATGGTCGAGCGCGGCCTGGGCGACGCCTTCCACCACGCGCTGGCGCAGGCGGCGATCGATACGCTGACCGCGCCGGACCGCTATGGCCAGGCGTTCCGCCTGCGCGTACTGGTGTGCGACTTCAGCGGCCAGCAGGTGGCCGATGTGTGGTCGGACCCGGTGCCGGTGCCGGCGCCGCCGGCCAGCGCCGGCCGCACCAGCATCGAACACATCCTCGACGCCGATTCCTGAACCGATTTTCCTGAGCAGCCAACCCATGAACACCAGCCTCAAAGACCCCAACCCCTGCCGCGTGATCGGCGTGCTCGACGACGGCATCGCCAGCCTGAACGCCACGGCGCTGGCCTGCCTGCGCAGCGCCGACGTGGTGATCGGCGGCGCCCGCACGCTGGCCCTGCTGGACCGCGAACTGAAAGCCGGCGCGGTGCGCCACGACCTCACGGGCCGCCTGAAGGACGTGCCGGAAT
>DASVVD010000639.1:0-11603 GCA_036386715.1 Pseudoduganella sp. | reverse complement strand
CTCCTCCCCCGTGCCCGCAAACACCCCCGAAAGTGACATTTGCTCCTCCGCGCGAGGCGCGACAGGAGAATGGTATGCATCAAGGCAATGGTATGCATCAAGGCAATTCGCTGCAGGACCGCACCACCCACCATGCGCTGTCGCGCACCCAGCGGGCACGCGGCAGGTTCGCGATCCTGCTGGCCATGGCGCTTGCCGTGGTCCTCACCGCAGCCCTGCCGCAGGACGCCTTCGCCGCGCCTGTCACGGGCGAAGTCATGCTGGTCAACGCCAGGACCGGCAAGTGCATCACGATCGCCGGCGGCGTCAGCACCGGCAACAATATCGACTCGGTACAGTTCGATTGCGACAACGACCCGTCGCGCCGCTGGCAGCTGGTTGAAAAAGGCGGCAGCAATATCTACCAGGTCAGGAACGTGCAGACCGGGAAATGCCTGACGATCGCCGGCGGCGTCAGTACCGACAACAATGTCACGGCGCTGCAGTTCGATTGCGACGATCACCCGTCGCGTACCTGGCGCATCACCGACGTGACCGGCAGCGGTATCCACCAGCTGCGCAATGTGCAAACCAACAAATGCCTGACCATTGCCGGTGGCGTCAGTACCGCCAACAATGTGCAGGGCTTGCAGTTCAACTGCGACAACGATCTTTCCCGCCGCTGGATCATCCGGCTGAAGCTGTAGGGCGCGGCGCTCGCCAGGGGCTCAGCGCCCGTCCCAGTTCCCCATCGGCCCCGCCGAAAACAGCCGCGCATCCATCGGTTTCAGGTCGGCGGCGATGTGCGGCACGAAATCCATCCGCGCCAGGATATCGCGCTCGATGTCGATCCCCGGTGCCACCTCGCTCAGCTCCAGCCCCTGCGGCGTGAGCCGGAACACGCAGCGCTCGGTGACGAACAGCGCCGACTGCCCGCGCTCCACGGCCACCGCGCCGCTGTAGGTGCGGTGCTCGACTTCCTGCACGAACTTGTGCGCCTCGCCCTCGCGGAGGATCTGCACGCCGCCCGCGCCGAACGCCACTTCCAGCCCGCCGGCGGTAAAGGTGCCGATGAACACCACCTTGCGGGCGCTCTGGCTGATGTTGATGAAGCCGCCGGCGCCGGCCAGCTTGCGGCCGAACTTGCTCACGTTCAGGTTGCCCTGCCGGTCGGCCTGCGCCAGGCCGAGGATTGCCACGTCGAGGCCGCCGCCGTCGTAGAAGTCGAACTGGTAGGGCTGGTCGATGACGGCGTCCGGGTTGACGGTGGCGCCGAAATCGAGGCCGCCGGCCGGCATGCCGCCGATCACGCCCGGTTCGGCCGTCAGCGTGAAGCGGTTCAGCATGCATTCCTCGGCCGCCACCGCCGCCACGCCTTCCGGCATGCCGATGCCGAGGTTGACCACGTCGCCATCCGTCAGTTCCAGCAGCGCGCGGCGGGCGATCACCTTGCGGGCCGACAGCGCCATGGGCGCGATGCCGTCCAGCGGCACGCGCAGTTCGCCGGCGAATGCCGGATCGTAGGGCGTGCCGAACGTCTGCATGTGGTATTCCGGCTTTTCGGCCACCACCACGCAGTCGACCAGGATGCCGGGAATGCGCACCTGGCGCGGCGGCAGCGTGCCGAGCGCAGCCAGCCGCTCGACCTGCACGATCACGATGCCGCCGCTGTTGTGGGCCGCCATCGCGATCGCCAGCGCTTCCAGCGTCAGCGCCTCGCGCTCCATCGTTACATTGCCGGCGCTGTCGGCCGTGGTGCCGCGGATGACCGCCACCTGCACCGGGATCGCCTTGTAGAACAGCCATTCGCGGCCGCCGATCGTCATCAGCTCCACCAGGTCCTCGGTGGTGCGGGCGTTGACCTTGCCGCCGCCGTGACGCGGATCGACGAAGGTGCCCAGGCCCACGTGCGTGAGCAGGCCCGGCTTGCCGGCGGCTGTGTCGCGGAACAGCTGGCTGATCACGCCTTGCGGCAGGTTGTAGGCTTCGATCAGGTTGTCGATCGCCAGGTGCTGCAGCTTCGGCACCAGGGCCCAGTGGCCGCCGATCACGCGCCTGACCAGGCCTTCGTGGCCAAGGTGGTTCAGGCCGCGGTCGCGGCCATCGCCCTGCCCGGCCGCATACAGCAGCGTCAGGTCGCGGGGACTGTCCTGGGATGTAAAGCGGCGTTCGAGGGCAACGGCAATGTTCTCGGCAAAGCCCACGCCGACGAAGCCGCCGGTGGCGACGGTGTCGCCATCGCGGATCCTGGCGACTGCTTCCTGTGCACTGACGACCTTGTTGCGATGAGACGGCATGGCGGCCTCCTGCGGCGAATGGATCGTGGTTTGCTGGTTGCGCTAGGTTTCGCTGGTTTCGCTGATGTCCAGCTCGGGTTCGTCCTGGCGGCCCAGCAGCAGTTCCGCCGCCTCGGCCGGCAGTGCTTCGACGGATTTCAGTTTTCTTGCCATCTGGCGGCTGCGCACTTCGGCCGACTCGATGTTCTTGGCCGCGCGCTCCAGCGTGGTTTTCGTTGCGGCCAGCACGTCGCCGAACTTGGAAAACTCCGTCTTCACCGCGCCCAGCACCTGCCACACCTCGGACGAGCGCTTTTCCAGCGCCAGCGTGCGAAAGCCCATCTGCAGGCTGTTCAGCAGCGCCGACAGGGTGGATGGCCCGGCAATACTGATGCGGTGCACGCGCTGCAGCTCGTCCGCCAGGCCCGGGCGGCGCATCACTTCCGCATACAGCCCTTCGGTCGGCAGGAACAGGATCGCGAAATCGGTGGTCTGTGGCGGACACAGGTACTTGTCGGCGATGGTTTTCGCTTCGCCGCGCACCGCCCGTTCGAGTTCGCGGCCGGCCAGCGCCACGCCATCGGCATCGGCCCGCTCGGCTGCTTCGAGCAGGCGCTCGTACTGCTCCTTCGGGAACTTGGCGTCGATCGGCATCCACACCGGTGGCCCGCCCTCCTTCTGCCCCGGCAGTTTCAGCGCGAATTCCACGCGCGCATTGGTGCCGGCCACGGTTTCCACGTTTTTCGCATACTGGTCCACGGTCAGCACCTGCTCGAGCAGCATTTCCAGCTGCACCTCGCCCCACGTGCCGCGCGTCTTCACATTGGTGAGCAGCCGTTTCAGGTCGCCCACGCCCAGTGCCAGCTGCTGCATCTCGCCCAGGCCCTGGTGCACGCGTTCGAGCCGGTCCGACACCTGCCGGAACGATTCGGTGAGGCGCGACTCCAGCGTGGCGTGCAGCTTCTCGTCGACGGTCTGGCGCATTTCTTCCAGGCGCGCGCCATTATCGGCCTGCAGGTCGCGGATACGGGTTTCCAGCGTGGCGCGCACTTCGGCCATGCGGCGCGCATTCGATTCGGTCAGCCCTTCGATCTGGCGGCGCATGCCATCGAGTTGCTGGACCGTGGCGGCATGGGACTGGGCCAGCAGGTTGCCCATTTCCTGGCGCTGCGCCTGCGCGGTGGCTTGCAGCTGCATGCGCACTTCCCGCTCGACCCGTTCCAGGCGTTCGCCGATATCGCCGCCCTGGGCGCCACCGCGGCTATTGCCGCGTACGAGGATCAGCACCTGCACCGCAAGGATCGCGACGGCAAGCACCAGCAATGCATAGAATTCCATGAAGTCAGTCGGCCTTGTTGCGCATCCAGTCGGCGGTCTGGTAGAACGATTCCATCAGCCGCAGGCGCAGGTCCTCGGCGATGCCCACGTCTTCCATCGCCCAGGCCATCGCCCGCAGCCACTGGTCGCGCTCACTGCTGCCCACCGCGAACGGCAGATGGCGGGCGCGCAGGCGCGGGTGGCCGAACTGTTCCTGGTACAGGTCCGGGCCGCCCATCCAGCCGGTCAGGAACCAGAACAGCTTGTCGCGCGAGCCGTCGGTGGACGGCGGGTGCATGGCGCGGAGGCCGGCAAATTCGGGCTCGAGTTCCATCAGGTCGTAGAAGCGGTCCACCATGGCGCGCAAGGTTTCCGCCCCGCCGATCGTATCGTAAAGCGTGCGTGATTCAGTCATGGTTGCCATGATAGCGCACTGCACGTTAGCTGATTGATCCATATCAAGTGAGCTTGCGATATCGCTCAACATGGCTGGGTTTGGTAGGAAGATGGTTGCTTGTTTCGAGCCATTGACCACACAGCCATGCGTCACGATGCATTTGAACGCGCGGCCGGCAGCTTCATCAGCCGGCTGGTGCGGCGCCACCGCGGCGGCGAGCGTGCGGCCATCCAGGCCCTGGTCCTGGGATGGCTCGGCGCCATCCTCCACCCCCTTTACTTCGTGTGCTTCACGTGGGTGTTCCCACAGCCTTACGAAAGCCCGGCGGCGCGGCTGCTGGGCACCGCGGTGGGCGTGACCGGCATTGCGATCGCGCGCTACCGCACCCGCTGGTGCGCACGGTATGTGCCGCTGGCGCTCACCTTGCTGCTGCCGTTCTTCGGCGCCTACATGTTCATGATGAACGGGGCATCGGGTGCGTGGGCGCAATGCCTGACGGTGATGCTGGTGGGCCTGTTCCACTTCCCCACCGGGCTGGCGCTGCGCTGCTATGCCGCGGGCACGGCGCTGGCCTGCCTGTGTGTCACGCTGCAGGGCAAGGGCGGCGTGATCCTGACCCAGGCCGTGCTGCAGCAGTTGCCGGTGCACTGCATGATCATCGCCCTGCTGGGCCTGGCGCGTTTTTCCCGCATCGCGCTGGAGCAGGAAAAGATGGCGGGCCTGGGCGAAGGGCTGGGCGCCGTGGCGCACGAGATGCGCACGCCGCTGGCCAGCATGGATGCCAACGTACGCGGGCTGACGCGGATGCTGCAGTCGCTGCCGGCCGGCCAGCCGGCGGGCTTGCCGGAGAATGTGCGCGATGCGATGTCCCGCGTGCAATACGAAGTGCGCCACATGAACCACCTGATCGACCTGTTCCTGCTGTCGGCCAACGCGGTGCGGCGCCGCCACGAGCCCTTCGAGACGGTATCGATGGCGGACGCGGTACAGGCCGTGCTGCGCCGCTACCCGTTTACCGGGCCGGAACAGAGCGGCGCCGTGGCGGTGGAGGTGCGCGGCAATTTCCGCTTTTCCGGCCAGCACGAGCTGACCGTCGTCATCCTGCTCAACCTGCTGCGCAATGCGCTCAAGGCGATCCACCGTGCCGGCAAGGGCCGGGTGCGGATCGTTGTCGACGGCAACCACCGCCTGCCCCGGCTGCTGTTCATCGACACGGCGTGCGGCATCGCGGCGCGCCGGCTGCCGCTGATCTTCCAGCGTTTCTACGCTTATCCGGCGCATAACGGCACCGGCATCGGCCTGGCCCTGTGCCGGCAGATCATGCGGGCATGGAACGCCGAGATCCGTTGCGTGTCGCGCGAACACGCCTATTCGATTTTCGTGCTGGAGTTTCCGGGCCAGCGCGGTACCCCTCCTTCAGGTGACTCATGAGACTACCGATTCTTTCCCATCCGACCACGGTCGTGCTGGTGGACGACAGCGACTCGTTCCTGAAAAGCATCTCTTTCCAGCTCGACCCGCTATTGCCGAGCAAGACCTTTCACGACACCGCGGTGGCGCTGGACTGGTTCGCCCGCAGCACCCGGCGCGAAGACCTGCCGCTGCATGTGGATTTCGACAGCCTGACCCAGTCGCCTGACCAGCCCAACGTGGCGGTCGACATGCGCCGCATCCACCGCGTGTGCGAGCAGCCGCTGCGCTTCACGATTCCCTCGGTGCTGGTGGTCGACTATTCGATGCCGCAGATGAACGGCGTGGAATTCTGCGAGGCGCTGCAGCAGTTGCCCACCAAGAAAATCCTGTTCACGGGCGCGGCGGACGAAAAGATCGCGGTGGATGCCTTCAACCGCGGCCTGATAGACCGCTACATCAAGAAAAGCGACGACGATGCGCTCGACCGGCTCGAGGCGGAGATCGCCAACATGCAGCGGGCGTTTTTCCTCGACTATGCGCAAACCCTGTCGGACATGCTGGCGCTGCACGATTTCAACTTCCTGCGCTGCCAGGCCATGGCCGGCGTGGTGCAGGATCTGTACCGCCAACACGGCTTTGTCGAGCATTACCTGTACCCCGGTCCGGCCGGCATCCTGTTCCTCGACCGCTATGGCCGCGCCAAACTGATGGTGATCGAAACGGAACAGGGCATGTGCGCGCAGTACGAAGTGGCGCGCGACAACGATGCGCCGCATTCGCTGCTGCTGGCGCTGTCGGAGCGCCGCGTGCTGCCGTTCTTCCCTCCCGGCGTGGGCGACGGCATGTATTCGAACGAAGCCGGCGACGAGTGGCATCGCCACTGCCGCGCGCCGCAGGTGTGCATGGGGCGAGAGAAGTATTACTGGGCGCTGTTCGATTTTCCCGAACACTACCTGGCGGCGCCGCCGGCACCGTTCGAACAGTTCCTGAACGCGCGGCAGGCGGCGACTTACCTGGCGGCCTGAAAAGCCGCCCCCTCCGCTGGTGCCGGCCAGCGGAGGTGTTTGCACGGGCGTGCTTACGCTTCCCGGAGTGTCTGCAGCGGCGGCTGCCGCAGCACGTTGCGCAGGCCGAGCCAGCCGCCGATCGCGGCGCATGCGGCGCCCACCACCACCCCGGCCAGCCATGCCGTGGGGCTGAACACCCAGTCGAACTTGAACTGGTAGGTCGCCAGCCCCCAGCCCATCGCCGCGGCGCCGGTGGCGGCCAGCATGCCGGCCAGCGCGCCCACCAGCAGGAACTCGATCAGTTGCGCCCGCGAGAGCTGGCGCCGGGTGGCGCCCAGCGCCCGCAGCAGGCCCGATTCGCGGGTGCGCTCGTCCTGCGAGCCCATCAGCGCCGCGTACAGCACCAGCAGGCCCGAGGCCAGCGTGAAGCCGAACAGGAATTCCACCGCCTGGATCACCTGGTCGAGCACCGACTGGATCTGGCGCAGCACGCCCCCCACGTCGATCACGGTCAGGTTAGGATAGTCGCGCGACAGTTGCGTGCCCAGCGCGGCCGACTTCTTCGGCAGGTGGAACGCGGTGATCCAGGTCTGCGGTGTTTCGGCCATGGCGCGCGGGTTGATGATGACGAAAAAATTCACGCGCATCGAGCCCCACTCCAGCTTGCGCAGACTGGTGATCCTGGCCTGCACCGGCGAGCCGGCGATATCGAAGCGCATCGTGTCGCCCAGTTTCAGGCCGAGGGTTTTCGCCAGCCCTTCCTCGACGGAGGCCTCGGCACTGCCGGGCGCGTCGTCGAACCACTTGCCGGCCGTGAGCCGGTTCTGGGATGGCATCTCGTTCATCGTCGACAGGTTGAATTCGCGCTCGGCCAGGTTGCGCGCCCGCCCTTCCGGATACGTGGCCGGTGTGACGGGCTTGTCGTTGATGGCGGTCAGGCGGCCGCGGATCATCGGATACAGCGGCGCCTCCAGCGCGCCGCCGGCGCGCAGCTTGCCGGCGATCGCGGTTTTCTGGTCCGGCTGGATATTGATGATGAAGTGGTTCGGCGCATCCGGCGGCGTGGCGCTGCGCCAGGAAGTCATCAGGTCGTCGCGCACGATCGTCAGCACCAGCAGCGCCATGAGGCCCAGCGCCAGCGAGACCACCTGCACCACGGTGGCACCGGGGCGCCGCTGCAGCGACGTGACGGCGAAGCGCCATGACGGGTGCTTCAGCGACGTGCGCAGCGATTTCAGCGCCGCCAGGCCGCCATAGCCGGCCAGCGCGAACAGGCCGAACGCGCCGGTGAAGCCGAGCGCCGTGTACAGCGCCAGCTTCAGGTCGCCGGCCTGCCACAGCAGCAACACCACGAACGCGGCAAGGCCCAGGCCGTAGGTGGCCAGCGCCATCGGCTGCGGCGCGGCCTGCTCGCGGCGGATCACGCGGTTGTGCGGCACGTTGCGCAACTGCAGGATCGGCGGCAGCGCGAAGCCGGCCAGCAGCAGCATGCCGGTGGCCAGGCCCTGCAGGGCCGGCACGATCGATACGGGCGGCAGGTCCGCCTGCACCAGGCGGCCGAGCAGCTCGAGCAGCACGAAGTGGCTGCCGAAGCCGACCAGCACGCCGGCCACGCTGCCGGCCAGGCCCACCAGCAGGAATTCGATCAGGTACATCGAGGTCACCTGGTTCTGGGTCAGCCCGAGGCAGCGCAGCATGGCGCAGGCATCGAGGTGGCGCAGCATGAAGCGGCGCGCGGCCATGGCCACCGCCACGGCGGCGAGCATGGCCGACAGCAGGCCCACCAGCGACAGGAACTGGTCGGCCCGCTCCAGCGTGGCGCGCATTTCGGGGCGCCCTTCCTCCAGGGTATCGATGTTGATGTTGCGCACCTTGCCGGCATTGATTTCGGCGCGCAGCCAGGCGGAGTAGTCGTTTACGGCGGTGCGGCCGTCCGCGCCCTGGCCGGCCGCCAGCAGGCGGTACGTCAGGCGCGAGCCACTCTGTACCAGATTGGTTTTCGGCAGCTCGTCGAGCCGCAGCATCACGCGCGGCGCGAAGTTGAGGAAGCCGGTGCCGCGGTCGGGCTCGGCCGCGATCAGCTGGGCGATGCGGAACGTGGCATCGCCAAGGCGCAGCTCGCCGCCGATCCGCGCGTTCAGCGCGCGCAGCACGGCGACATCGATCCACACGGTGCCGGGCGCGGGAATGTCCGGCGCCGGGGTGCCCACGCTGTCGTTGGCCTGGTCCTGGTCGGTCGTCACCTTGACGCGGCCGCGCAGCGGGTAGCCGGGACCGACGGCCTTCAGCGAAGCCAGCACCGATTGCGCCGCCTCGCCCTCGCCTGCCTGGGCCATGCTGGGAAACGCGGCCGTATCGGCCAGCACCAGGCCACGGCGCGCCGCCTCGGCACGCCATGCCGCCGGCACCGGCTGGTCGCCGGCAACCACCAGGTCGGCACCGAGCAGCTGGTGCGCGTCACGGTTCAGGCCGGCACGCAGCCGGTCGATGAAGAAGCCGGCCGACGACAGCGCGGCCACGGCAACGATCAGTGCGACCAGCAGGAAGCGCAACTGGCCGGCGCGCCAGTCGCGCGCGGTCATGCGGAGGGCTTGGAGGAACATGGGTTTCTCAGGCTGAATGCTGCCGTGGTTGACCCCGGCGGTGCAATCCCGGATCAGACCACGGCCTGACCCGGCATCTGCTGCGGGGTGGGATACTGAACGTGCCTTGCGTTATCAGACGACGTCGAACGCCGAGAAATAGGCATCCACTTCATCGAGGAACTTCTGCTTCTGCTCCGCCGGCAGGAACGAGGCGGCAAAGCCGTTCCTGGCCAGCTCGTGCGCGTGCTGCAGGCCCAGCGGCAGCGAATCGAACGCGGCCAGGTAATTCTCGTTCAGGTAGCCGCCGAAGTAGGCCGGATCGTCCGAATTGATCGTCACCACCAGGCCGGCATCGAGCAGCGTGAGCAGGTTGTGCTGGTCCATGGTGTCGAACACGCGCAGCTTGATGTTCGACAGCGGACACACCGTGAGCGCCATTTTCTCGGCAGCCAGGCGGCGCGTCAGCTCGGCATCCTCCAGGCAACGCACGCCGTGGTCGATGCGCTCCACGTGCAGCACGTCCAGCGCCGACCAGATGTATTCCGGCGGGCCTTCCTCGCCGGCGTGCGCCACCAGGTGCAGGCCCAGCTCGCGGGCACGGGCGAACACGCGCGTGAACTTTTCCGGCGGATGGCCGACCTCGGAGGAATCGAGGCCCACGCCGATGAACTTGTCGCGGTATGGCAGCGCTGCCTCGAGCGTGGCGAGCGCATCCTCCTCGGACAGGTGGCGCAGGAAGCACAGGATCAGCGTGGCCGACACGTCGCTGTCCGCGCAGGCGCGGTGGATGCCGCCGATCACGTCGCCGATCGGTACGCCGCGCACGGTATGCGTTTGCGGATCGAAGAAGATCTCGGTGTGGCGCACATGGTCGGCCCTGGCACGCTCCAGGTAGGCCGCGGTCATGTCGTAGAAATCCTGCTCCTTCAACAGCACGCTGGCGCCGGCATAGTAGATATCCAGGAACGATTGCAGGTCCTGGAACGCATAGGCCGCGCGCAGTGCCTCGACGGTGGGATAAGCGAGCTGCACGCCATTGCGTTGCGCCAGCGCGAAGATCAATTCCGGTTCCAGCGAACCCTCGATGTGGATGTGCAGTTCCGCTTTCGGCATGTTCTCCACGATGTGCCTGATTTGTGTATTCATTTGGGTCCTTTGTAGCTGATAACGCGCATCTTAGCACCCGACCAGATCTTTTTTTGGCCTTGCCGGCCGCACGGTTTGCATGACTCCCTGCACAGCTCGAACAACCATGCTACTGTGATGTCAAGCGTAACGAAATTGGCAACAATGCGATGCGCGGCACCTGGCGTGCCCTGGTTTTTTGCTGTGTTTTTGCTGTGCATTTGCTTGTGAAGCCTGGCCTGGAGACCGAATTGACGATGCCGGATAATATTTTGACTTCCCGCACCATTAGCGCAATAATCGATTCAAGCGAATTTCACAATCGTAAGATGCGTTTCGACGCACAAACACACGCAAGCCGGCACCCATCCACAGCACGGCGTATAAAAAACTCGGTTCACCGGCACGCGCAACGCGTGCCAATGCCAGAAGCCGAGGGACATGACAATCAAGGAGCAGCACCCAGGATCAGGCCGACAGCCTTGCACGACGACTGCCGACCACAGTAAGGGGAGCCCGCAATACCGCCGCGCGCATCCGCCCGGATGGCGGCGCGGCAGCGATGAACGGACTTCCCGTGACTAGTAGGTTTACATCAGAGGACACGCATATGACGATCTATGACACTTACGCAGCACGGTACGAGCGCACCCGGGAAGAGGAAATGTCCCTTTCCGAATATCTCCAGTTATGCAAGAAGGACCACCTGACCTACGCCAGCGCGGCGGAACGGATGCTGGCCGCGATCGGCGAGCCCACGCTGGTCGACACGCGCAACGATACCCGCATGTCGCGCATCTTCGCCAACAAGGTCATCAAGATCTATCCCGCCTTCCGCGAGTTCTACGGCATGGAAGAAGTGATCGAGCAGGTGGTGTCCTACTTCCGCCATGCGGCCCAGGGACTGGAAGAACGCAAGCAGATCCTGTACCTGCTCGGACCGGTCGGCGGCGGCAAGTCGTCGATCGCCGAGAAGCTCAAGTCGCTCATGGAACACGTGCCCTTCTATGCGATCAAGGGCTCGCCCGTGAACGAGTCGCCCCTCGGCCTGTTCAACGAGGTCGAGGACGGCACCATCCTCGAAGAGGATTACGGCATCCCGCGCCGCTACCTGCGCTCGATCCCGAGCCCGTGGGCGGTCAAGCGCCTGCACGAGTTCGGCGGCGACATCAACAAGTTCCGCGTGGTGAAACGCTACCCATCGATTTTGAAGCAGATCGCGATCTCGAAGACGGAGCCGGGCGACGAAAACAACCAAGACATTTCCTCGCTGGTCGGCAAGGTCGACATCCGCAAACTGGAGGCGCTGTCGCAGGACGACCCCGACGCCTACAGCTACTCGGGCGGGCTGTGCCAGGCCAACCAGGGCCTGCTCGAATTCGTCGAGATGTTCAAGGCACCGATCAAGATGCTGCACCCGCTCCTCACCGCCACCCAGGAGGGGAACTTTAAAGGCACCGAGGGCATTTCCGCGATCCCGTTCCAAGGCGTCATCCTCGCTCAC
>DASVVD010000638.1:0-3580 GCA_036386715.1 Pseudoduganella sp. | reverse complement strand
GACCGGCAGTCGTACGTCGATTCGATGACCTCGTCCGCCGCCACGCTGTGGAGCTGGAACTGGGAAGGCCGCATCTGGATCGAAGCCTGGAAGGACGTCAAGTGGATCAACCTGCGTGCCACGCCGCACGTGCTGGAAGGCGGCGCGGTGCAGTGGGAAGGCATCATGACCAACATCACCGAGAGCAAGCTCGAAGAGCTGGAAGTACGCGCCAGCCGCGCGCGCCTCGCGGAACTGACCGCCCATATCGAAAAGGTGAAGGAACAGGAACGCACGCGCATGGCGCGCGAGATCCACGACGACCTGGGCGGCAATCTCACCGCCATCAAGATGGCGCTGGCGATGCTGGCGGCCCGCCTGCCCGCCGGCGACAGCGCGCTGGCCGAAAAAGCGGCCTATGTCGACGAACTGGCCGACCGCACCATCGATGCCGTGCACCGCATCACGCTGGACCTGCGGCCGTCGATCCTGGACTTCGGCCTGGTCGCCGCGCTCGAATGGCAGGTGAAGGAATTCGCCACGCAGGCGGGGCTGGCGTGCACCTTCCGCTCCAACGCCAGGGATGTGGCGCTCGACTCCGACCAGGCCACCGCGCTGTTCCGCATCGTGCAGGAGGCGTTGACCAATATCGCCAAGCATGCGCATGCCGCCAGCGTGGCCGTGCGCCTGCATGCCACCCGCCAGTATGTGAGCGTGAAGATCACGGACGATGGCCGTGGCATCCGTGCCACCGACCGCGCCAAGCCGGGCTCGTTCGGCCTGCGCGGCATGGCCGAACGGGCGCGGGCGCTGGGCGGCACGCTGAACCTGTCGCATGCGCCCGGCGGCGGTACGGTCGTGGCGATCCGCATCCACCGTGCCGGCCCGGGCGATGTCGCCTGAGCGCCTGCCGACAGGCGGCGACCAACGGGCGGCGGCGAATAAGCGGCTACAATTCGGCCTGCAACTACGAAATAGGAACCAAGCAGCATGAGCGACAAGGCAGCCATCAAGGTCTTCATTGCCGACGACCACGCAATCGTGCGCGAAGGCCTGAAGCAGATCCTGGCCGATACACGCGATATCGTGGTGGCCGGCGAGGCGGAAAACGGCAGCGACGCCTTGCGCCTGTTCCGCAAATCGGGTTGCCACGTCGTGCTGCTCGATATTTCGATGCCCGACCGCAGCGGCATCGAGGTGCTGAAACAGATCAAGAAGGAAAAACCGGAGCTTGCCGTGCTGATGCTGTCGATGCATCGCGAGGACCAGTATGCGATCCGCTCGCTGAAGGCCGGTGCGTCCGGCTACCTCACCAAGCAGAGCGCACCGAAAGAGCTGGTCAACGCGATCCGCCAGGTGGCTGGCGGATTGAAATACATCAGCGCCGCCCTGGCCCAGGAGCTTGCCAACCACGTGGGCGAAGACCACGAAGCCGCGCTGCATGAAACCCTCTCCGACCGCGAATACCAGACATTGACGCTGATTGCCTCCGGCATGACCGTCGGCGCGATCGCCAAGGAACTGTCGCTGTCGGTGAAAACGGTCAGCGAATACCGCTCGCGCCTGCTGGTGAAGATGAAACTGAAGAACAGCGCGGAGCTGACCCACTATGCGATCAGGAACGGCTTGATCGACTGACGGTCGTGCCGGCATCGTCGACCCGCTGTACAGCGGAGTTCAGGGATTGACCTGCGAAAAATTGATTTTCGGAAATAAAGGAAGTAAACCTTGCTTATCCGTGCATCAACAAAACCGCTGTTACCCTAAGATGGAAGCTACAGGTAATCCTTTGTAAAGGCAGCAAGCCAGATGTCGAGCAAACCACCAAGCCCCGCAGACCAGAACCCGGCCGAGATCGCCCGCGAGGCCTTTCGCCGCCTGGCGGTGCGCCGCATCGCCCCCACGCCGGATGCCTACCGGGACATCTACAACGAAATCGCCGGCATTCCGGCACCACCACCCGTGGTGGCGATTCCGGCCGACCCCGGTCCCGAAAATGTGCTGAGCCGTTTTGCCACCCGGATTGCCGAACAGCCCGGGGAACTCGCCGATTTCGGCCGCCGCTTCAACCGCGCTGTCAAGGCACGCGACTGGGATGCCTACGCCACGGCGCTGTCGCAGCTGGCCGAGCGGCCGGTCAGGAAAACCGGTGGCATCGAGCTGGCGCCCATGGCCGAGGGCGAGCAGACGCGCCTGCTGCGCGACCTGCTCAGCCGCACACTGACGCTGGCGGTGGCATCGCTGCTGGCCGGCGCCCCCGACATGGCGGCGGAAGCGGCGGAGCTGGGCGCGGCCACCAAGGAAGCCCATACCGAAGCGGACCTTGCCGAAATTGCCGTGCGGCTGAAACAGCTGTGCTACCAGATCGAACTGAAGCATGGCGATACGGCCGAGCAGCAGGAACTGCTGCTGCGGCTGTTCCGCCTGCTGCTGGAAAACATCAGCGGGCTGCTCGACGACGATTCGTGGCTGCGCGGCCAGGTCGATGCCGTGCAGGCGCTGATCGCCGGCCCGCTCGACGCGCGCACACTGGAAGCGGCCACCCGCAGCCTGAAGGACGTAATCTACAAGCAGAGCCAGCTCAAGCACAGCATGTCGGACGTCAAGGCCACGGTGAAGAACATGGTGATGACCTTCATCGACCGGCTCGGCGAGGTGGCCGCCACCACCGGCGACTTCCAGGAAAAGATCGGCGCGTATTCCGAAAAGATCAGCCATGCCAACGACATCGTGGAGCTGAACCAGATCCTCGACGACGTGCTGCACGACACCCGCGTGGTGCAGTCCGAGGCGCTGAAGGCCCGCGACAACATGGTGACGGCGCAGCAGGAAGTGCTGGAGGCGGAAGAACGCATCAAGACGCTGGAAAGCCAGTTGCAGCAAATGAGCGAACTGGTGCGTGAAGACCAGCTGACGGGCAGCCTGAACCGCCGCGGCCTGGACGATGTCTTCGAACGTGAAACGGCCCGTGCCGACCGCCGCAACACGCCCCTGTGCATCGCGGTGCTGGACCTGGACGATTTCAAGAAGCTCAACGATACCTACGGCCATATCGCCGGCGACAGCGCCTTGAAGCACCTGGTCAAGATCGTCAAGGAAACGCTGCGCTCGATGGACGTGATCGCCCGCTTCGGCGGCGAGGAATTCCTGATCCTGCTGCCCGAGACCACGGTGGACGCGGCCGTTTCCACCATGACGCGGCTGCAACGCGAACTCACCCGCCATTTCTTCATGCACGAGAACGAAAAGGTGCTGATCACGTTCTCGGCCGGCGTGGCGCTGCGCCGACAGGGCGAGGACCAGGTCGCGCTCGTGACACGGGCCGATCGTGCCATGTACACGGCAAAGAAGACCGGAAAGAACCGGGTCGTCGTCGCCGAATAAACCGACCGACGTCATACTGAAGAGCCCGGCATTGCCGGGCTTTTTTGTTTTCACGCACTTTGTTATCAAAATCCTTTAAAACTCGTTGAAAATCCGTCATCGGGCATTAATTCCTTACAGAAAACATCGAAGTTTTTCGCAAATCCCCTAAAGCTTTCCACATGGCATCCGTTACCAGTAACAACAGCGGCTTGAGCGTCACGGAACAGCGTGGCGG
>DASVVD010000637.1:0-3119 GCA_036386715.1 Pseudoduganella sp. | reverse complement strand
TGTCGATTACCTGGGCGGCACGCGCGAGCAGATCGGTTTTGAAAAGGCCGGCATCTTCCGGCCGGGCAAGGCGGCGATCTGCAGCGACCCGGTACCGCCGCAGGCGCTGATCGATCACGCCACCGCGATCGGCGCGGACCTGTGGCTGATGGGCCGCGATTTCAATTACTCCGGCGACAAGCAGCAGTGGAACTACGGCGGCCGCGGGCAGCGCCGCAACGCGCTGGCTTACCCGAGCCTGCGTGGTGCCAACCAGCTGCTCAATGCAGCGGCCGCGCTGGCCGCGCTCGAAGTGCTGAAGAACGAGCTGCCGGTCGGCGCCCAGGAAGTGCGCCATGGCCTGGTGACGGTCGAGCTGCCAGGGCGCTTCCAGGTGCTGCCGGGGCGCCCCAGCGTGATCCTCGACGTGGCCCACAATCCGCATGCGGCGTCGGCGTTGAACCAGAACCTGGGCAATATGGGCTATCACCCGTACACGTTCGCCGTGTTCGGGTCGATGCACGACAAGGATATCGACGGCGTCATCAAGGCCATCGGCGGCTCGATCGACCACTGGTGCGTGGCCACGTTGCCGTCGCCGCGCGCCGCCACCGCATCGGAGCTTGCCGCGAAAGTGCAGGCCGCCGTGCCTGATCTGCATGAAAAAACCGTCAATGTGTTCGATTCCCCCGCACAAGCTTTTGCAAATGCAATGAGCCGGGCGGGGGAGAATGATAGAATTGTGGTCTTTGGCTCGTTCCTGACGGTGGCTGGCGTCATGGCTGCCCGAAAATCCTCTCTTCACTGATATCACGCATGGGCTTGTTCTCGAAATTCGGTAAAAACAAGCAGCAGTCCCCAGAAGACAGCGGCTATTACCGCGCCGCGGATGACCGCGCGATCACGGAGCGGGCACGCTCCAAGCGCGCCTCGTCCGCAGATGCCGGCGCCACCACCACCCGCAGCCGCGGCCGCAAGGAAGCTCCCGATCCTGTGCTGCCCGAGAAAAAGCGCGCACGGCGCCGCCTGGTGGGGGCCATCGCGCTGGCACTGGCCGTGGCGATCGGGTTGCCGATGGTGCTCGACTCCGAGCCGAAACCGCTGGCAAACGATATTGCCATCCAGATCCCGCCGCGCGACAAGCCGGACAGCGGCAAGGCTGCCGGCGAAGGGGCGGCGGGCGACAGGGCCGATGACGACAAGGCCGACAGCGGCCGGACCGATGGCGCCAAGCCGGGCAGCGACGCCGTGGCTGCCGCGGTCGACCGCAAGAATGCCCAGGCCGAAGCGCTCGACCAGAGCGAGGAAATCGTCGAGCCGGAAGACAATACGCCGGTGGTCGCCGCCCCGCCACGGCCGCTGCCCCGGCCGAAATCCGAGCTGAAAGCCGAGCCCAAGGTGGCCGAGCACAAGCCGGAACTGAAGATCGTCGAGCGCAAGCCGGAGCCGAAGCACGAGATCTGGCACGAGCCGAAGCCGGAACCGAAGAAGGTCGCCGAAGCCAAGCCGGAACCGAAAAAGCCGGAGGTGAAACCCGAGCCGAAGCACGAGGCCAAGCCGGCACCGAAGAATGAGGATGCCGCGCGCGCGCTGGCACTGCTCGAAGGCAAGGCCACGGCGGCCGCGCCGGCTGATGCGGGCCGCTTCGTGATCCAGATCGCCGCGCTCGCCGAGAAAAACAAGGTCGAGGAACTGCAGGGCAGGCTGCGCGAAGCAGGCATCCGGTCGTTCACGCAAAAGTCGCCGTCCGGCGAGCTGACGCGCGTGAAAGTGGGCCCGTTCGGCAGCCGCGAGGAGGCGGAAAAGGCCAAGGCCAGGCTGCAGAAGATCGGCCTGTCCGGCAGCCTGAGCCCGGCCTGATGCTGGCTTGCAGCCGTTCGTGTAACCTCACCGCGTGCCGATGCCTGCATTGACCCTTTTCGATTACCTGGTGCTGTTCGTGCTTGGCACCTCCGTCATCGTCAGCATGTTGCGCGGCCTGGTCAGGGAAATGCTTTCGCTGCTGGGCTGGATCGTGGCCTTCGTGGTCGCCAACGCCTATGGCGCCGTGCTGGCGGCGATGCTGCCGGCCGCGATCCCTGGCGAGGTGGTGCGCCTGATCGTGGCGTTCCTGGCCCTGTTCATCGGCGTGCGCATCCTGATGGGTTTGCTGTCGATGGCGGTGTCGGCATTGGTCGAGGCGGGCGGCATGACCTTGGCGGACCGTGGCCTGGGCGGCCTGTTCGGCCTGGGGCGCGGCCTTGTAATCGTGCTGGCCGGCGTCATATTGTGCGGCATGACGTCGATCCCGCAGCAGGACTTCTGGCGGGAGGCACTGTTCTCCCCCATCGCGGAAACGGGTGTGCGTACCGTGAAACCCTTCCTTCCGGCTGCCGTGGCGCAGCATGTGCAATTTTAGAATTTCCAACGTTAAGAAGCACCCTGTTCAGGAGCACAATATGTGTGGCATCGTCGGCGTCGTATCCCATCAACCTGTCAACCAGCTGCTGTATGACGCGCTGCTGCTGTTGCAACACCGCGGCCAGGACGCGGCCGGTATCGCAACCAACCACAGCAGCATGTTCTCGATGCACAAGGCCAACGGCCTGGTGCGTGACGTGTTCCGCACCCGGAACATGCGCTCGCTGATGGGCAATTCAGGCATCGGCCACTGCCGCTACCCGACGGCAGGTTCGTCGTCGGAAGAGGAAGCGCAGCCGTTCTACGTGAATGCGCCGTTCGGCATCACGCTGGCACACAACGGCAATCTCACGAACTGGGATCAGCTCAAGAGCGACATGTTCAAGAACGATCGCCGCCACATCAACACCGATTCCGATTCGGAAATCCTGCTGAACGTGCTGGCGCACGAGATCCAGAAGGCCACCACCGGCTACTCGCTCGATCCGGGCACGCTGTTCGACGCCGTGACGGTGCTGATCCGCCGTGTCAAGGGCGGTTATGCGGCCGTGGCGCAGATCGCCAATGTGGGGCTGCTGGGCTTCCGCGACCCGCACGGCATCCGGCCGCTGTGCCTGGGCGTGGTCGAAACCGAGCAGGGTGTCGAGTACATGCTGGCCTCGGAATCGGTGGCGCTGGAAGGCGCCGGCTTCCGCTTCGTGCGCGACGTGCTGCCCGGCGAAGCCGTGTTCATCGATGCC
>DASVVD010000636.1:0-6192 GCA_036386715.1 Pseudoduganella sp. | reverse complement strand
CAGCAGAAGTCCACCGACGCGCAGCAGCGTTTCAAGCTCAAGTCGACCGGCACGGTGCTCACTTCCGGCCGCGCGATCGGCCAGAAGATCGGTGCCGGCCCGGTGCGCGTGATCAACGACCCGTCGGAGATGGAACGCGTGCAACCAGGCGACGTGCTGGTGGCCGACATGACCGACCCGAACTGGGAACCGGTGATGAAGCGCGCCTCGGCGATCGTGACCAACCGCGGCGGCCGTACCTGCCACGCGGCGATCATCGCCCGTGAACTGGGCGTGCCGGCGGTGGTCGGCTGCGGCGACGCGACCGAGCTGCTGAAGGACGGCACGTTCGTGACCGTGAGCTGCGCCGAAGGCGACGAAGGCAAGATCTACGACGGCCTGCTGGAAACGGAAATCTCCGAGGTCATGCGCGGCGAGCTGCCCGCGCTGCCGGTGAAGATCATGCTGAACGTGGGCAACCCGCAGCTGGCCTTCGATTTCCAGCAGGTGCCGAACGCCGGCGTGGGCCTGGCCCGCCTGGAGTTCATCATCAACAACAACATCGGCGTGCACCCGAAGGCCATCCTGGAGTACCCGAACATCGACCCGGACCTGAAGAAGGCCGTGGAATCGGTGGCGCGCGGCCACGCTTCGCCCAAGGCGTTCTATGTCGACAAGCTGGCCGAAGGCGTGGCGACCATCGCCGCCGCGTTCTGGCCCAAGCCGGTCATCGTGCGCCTGTCCGACTTCAAGTCGAACGAGTACAAGAAGCTGATCGGCGGTTCGCGCTACGAGCCGGACGAGGAAAACCCGATGCTGGGCTTCCGCGGCGCGGTGCGCTACCTGGCCGATGATTTCGCCGAATCGTTCAGCATGGAATGCCAGGCGATGAAGCGCGTGCGCGAGGACATGGGCCTGACCAACGTGGAGCTGATGGTGCCGTTCGTGCGCACCGTGGGCCAGGCGAAGAAGGTGGTCGAGCTGCTGGCCAAGAACGGCCTGACGCGCGGCGAGAACGGCCTGCGCCTGATCATGATGTGCGAGATCCCGTCCAACGCCGTGCTGGCCGACCAGTTCCTGGAGTATTTCGACGGCTTCTCGATCGGTTCGAACGATCTGACCCAGCTGACGCTGGGCCTGGACCGCGACTCCGGCATGGAACTGCTGGCCGCCGACTTCGACGAACGCGACCCGGCCGTGAAGGCGCTGCTGTCGATGGCGATTGCCGCCTGCCGGAAGCAGGGCAAGTACATCGGCATCTGCGGCCAGGGGCCGTCGGACCACCCGGACCTGGCCGAATGGCTGATGGAGCAGGGCATCGAATCGATGTCGCTGAACCCGGATTCGGTCGTGGAAACGTGGCAGAAACTGGCCGCATTGCGCAAGTAAGCGGTGCAGCTGCCGGAAGCCGTTGCCGCATCCCTTGACGGTATGCGGCAACGGGTTTCCAGGCGGCGCGTCTTGCCCTACCCAACAGTCCTGAATTGCTCTATCGTTATGGCAACCCTCGTCGCTCTTCCCGGGCCACGAGGGTTTTATCTTTGGAGGAGGTTCACAAATGGCGGACTGGATCATGTGGCTCGTCGCCGCCGGCGTGCTGGTGGCGCTGGAACTGTTCAGCGGTACCTTCTACCTGCTGATGATCGCGCTTGCCGCCCTGGCCGGGGCGCTGGTGGCCGCGCTGCGCATCGACCTGCCGGGCCAGATGCTGGTGGCGGCGCTGGTTGCCGTGGCCGCGACGGTGCTGCTGCGCCGGCGCCGCCGCAATGCGCCGGCGAAAGTGGATTCGGCACGCGACCCGAACGTCAACCAGGATATCGGCCAGCCGGTGCAGGTGCCGCACTGGGATGGCCGCACGGCGCGGGTGATGTACCGCGGCGCGCTGTGGGATGTGGAGCTGGAAGGAGCGCTGCAATCCGGTGCGGCGCCCGGGCCCGGCACCTTCCGCATCATCGAGGTGCGCGGCAGCCGCCTCATCGTCGGCCTGCATTGAACGGCAACCCGGACGCACCGCAACACAACAAGGAGAACACATGGAAATCACTTTCGGCGGCGTGGCACTGGTGGTGCTGGTGGTGGCGCTGGTATTCGTCTTCAAGACCATCAACGTGGTGCCGCAGCAGCACGCGTGGGTGGTGGAACGGCTCGGCAAATACCACGCAACGCTGGCGCCCGGCCTGAATATCGTGGTGCCGTTCGTCGACCGCATCGCCTACAAGCACGTGCTCAAGGAGATCCCGCTCGATGTGCCGTCGCAGGTATGCATCACCAAGGACAATACGCAGCTGCAGGTCGACGGCATCCTGTACTTCCAGGTCACCGACCCGATGCGGGCCTCGTACGGCGCCTCCAACTACGTGTCGGCGATCACCCAGCTGGCGCAGACCACGCTGCGTTCCGTGATCGGCCGCATGGAACTCGACAAGACGTTCGAGGAGCGCGACCACATCAATACCACGGTCGTCAACGCGATCGACGAATCGGCCGCGAACTGGGGCGTGAAGGTGCTGCGCTACGAGATCAAGGACCTGACGCCGCCGGCCGATATCCTGCACGCGATGCAGGCGCAGATCACCGCCGAGCGCGGCAAGCGCGCGCTGATCGCGGCATCGGAAGGGCGCAAGCAGGAGCAGATCAACATCGCCACCGGCGAGCGCGAGGCGTCCATCGCGCGTTCCGAAGGCGAGAAGCAGGCCGCCATCAACCGTGCCCAGGGCGAGGCGAGCGCCATCGTGGCGATCGCCGAAGCCACCGCCGCCGCGCTGCGCCAGGTCGGCTCGGCCATCGAACAGCCGGGTGGCGAAGAGGCGGTCAACCTGAAAGTGGCCGAGCAGTACGTGGACGCGTTCCGCGAGCTCGCCAAAACCAACAACACGCTGATCGTGCCGGCCAACCTGGGCGACATGAGCAGCCTGATCGCCACGGCGATGCAGGTCGTCAAGACACAGGCCACGTCGCGCGTGGTGCGCGCGCCGTCGTAATACAAGGGATTTCGCATCGAATCTGGATTCAAGGGGAGGCAACATGGGTACATGGGCAACAGGGCCATTCGGCAACGACTTTGCACAGGACTGGGCGGAAGACCTGCACGAATCGAACGACCTGTACTTCATCGGCGACACGCTGGACAACGTGCTGTCGCCGGATAACGGCGACTACCTGGAAGCGCCGTTCGGCGCCGAAGGGCTGGCGGCCGTGGAAACGTTGTTGCGGCTGGAAGGCCGCGGCGGCGTGGAAGACGATGACTCGGCTGCCATCGACGAGTGGGTGCAAGTGGTGAAGGACAAGTACAAGCCGCGCAAGGACTTGCAGGAAAAGGCCGTGCGCGTGCTCGACCTGGTGCTTTCCGAGCGCTCCGAACTGCGCGAGTTGTGGCAGGATAGCGAGCATTTCGACGCGTGGCGTGCCACGGTCGACGGGCAGAAGGCGCGGCTGCAGGGCAAGTGAGGAATTGAGTCAGCCGGGTCAACCGAAGGGCAAGCGAGGGATTTCATGGCGGTATTGAAGAAGGCCGGCGCGGCAGCGCTGCTGGCCATGGTGGCACTCGGGGCGGACGTCGGGATGGCCAATGCGGCGGCTGATGTTGCGGCCACGCCGGCCGGCACGGCGGAGCAGGAAACGATGGCGCGGCTCGCGCGCATGCGTGCCTTGCCGGCCGCCACCGGGCAGGAGGCGCAGCAGCAGCGCCGCGACCTCGACGCCGCATGGCGCTGGTTTGGCAACAACAAGGCCGCCGCGCTGCCGGTGCTGCGGCGCGAACTGGCGGCCGAGCTGAAAAAGGCGCAGCCGAGCCAGCTGGTGCTGCTCGATGTCGGCTATTTCCTGCGCGCGCTCGGCGAGCCGGCGGACCGCGCACTGTCGCTGCGGGCACTGCTGGCGATCGACCCGGCCGGCACCGTGACAAAGTCGCAGGGCGAGCAACTGTTCCGCTTCGTGCATGCCAGCGCGGCGGACCGCGATCCCCGGCTGCTGCCGCTGATCGACAAGGTGTTCCTGCGCGGCGACATCACCGTGCTGGTGCCGCAGCTCGGCTACACGGTCGACGCCACGTCGGTCTGCATCTACCTGTACGGGCAATACGGCGCGCTCGCCGAGCAGCACCTGCGCGGCCTGCTGGCCGACCCGGCAGTCGTCAATCGCGTGCTCGAAGTGCTGATGTGGGTGGGCTCGCCGGACAGCGTGCCGGCCGTGGCCGCGCTGCTGGACGGCCCTGCCGACACGTTCGCACGCGCCGTCACGTTCATGCTGCGCGCCGGCGGCCCGCAGGGCAGGGATGCACTGCTGGCGTTCGACCCGCGCGGCCTGGAAGGCAAGGCGCGCGACTTCTATCTGCAGACGCGCCCGCAACTGGCGGGCATGCAGTTCGACACGCTGGTGCAGCAGTTGTCCGACGCGCCACCCGCGGAAAAGGCGCCGCCGCCGCGTCGGCTCGACGAAGCCGCCACCCGGCAGGTGCTGGCCGCGCTGTCTGCCGCGTACGGCAGCTACGAAGGCATCCAGCCGATCGAGGTCGCCCTGTCGGCGATGCCGGCCGGCCAGTTGATCGACGAACTGCTGCGCCTGCGCGAACGCAGCCTGCTGCGCGTGTCCGGCGATGCGCTGGCCGATATCGACACCACCAACACGCTGATCAATACGCTGCACTACCGGGGCCACTGAACAGGAGCAACTGAAGCATTCCCGGCCGTCCCGGGGTTGACCCGGCGTTGGCAGGCAATGGCACGGCGCTGGCCTGGTGTTGGCACATACCCGGCTTGGAGTTGCCGCAGTCGCCCTCACATGGGTGTTTTCCCCAAGCAGGCCCCCATGAACGAACAGATCGACCAGCTGGCGGCATTCCTCGACCGCCACCGCAACGTGCTTGTGCTGACCGGTGCCGGCCTCTCGACCGCCTCCGGCAATCCGGGCTATCGCGATGAAGACGGCGTGCGGCGCGGCAAGCCCCCGGTACAGGGGCCGGAATTCCGCAGCAACGACGCATTGCGGCGCCGCTACTGGGCGCGCAGCATGGTGGGCTGGCCCACGCTGGCGCGCGCCGAGCCGAATGCGGGGCACCATGCGCTGGCGCGCCTGGAGCAGGCCGGCCGGGTGGGGGCGGTAATCACGCAGAACGTCGACGGCCTGCACCAGCGTGCCGGCAGCGCCCGCCTGATCGAACTGCACGGCAATATCCACACGGTGCGCTGCCTGGCGTGCCAGCGCCGCCAGCAGCGCGCGGCACTGCAGCAGCGGCTGCTGCACGACAATCCCGCGCTCGGCAGCGTGCTGGCCCAGCCGCTGCCGGACGGCGATGCGCAACTGGAACCGGAATCGCTCGAGGATTTCGTGGTGCCGGAATGTGAAGCGTGCGGTGGCGTGCTGCAGCCGGACGTGGTGTTCTTTGGCGACAATATCCCGCCGGAGCGTACCCGGCAGGCGCTGGACTGGATGGACGAGGCGGACGCGCTGCTGGTCGTCGGCTCGTCGCTGATGGTGTTCTCGGGTTACCGCTTCTGCAAGCTGGCCGCCGCGGCCGGCAAGCCGATCGCCGCCGTCAACGCCGGCAAGACGCGGGCGGACGAGCTGATTTCACTGAAACTGGCGTTGCCGGCGCAGCACGTGCTGCCGGCGGTGGCGGAGCTGTTTTCCATTGCCTGAAAACCAGGCGGTTCCGGACTGTCCCGGGTTTCCCGGGTTTCTTAACGCTGCAGCAGCATCGAGCGCACGATGCCTTCCTTCTGCAGCACGAAGTCGTGCGCGGCCAGCACGAAATTGCTCTGCGGTTGCACCACTTTCACGTTGATGAAGACCATGTCGCTGGTTTCGGCATAGGAACCCACCACGACCGCCTGGGCATTGTGGGTCTGCGCCACTTCGCCGATCTCGCGGGTCAGCATCAGCTCGCCCTGGTTGCGCTTCATGTAGACGGAATTGCGCAGCTTCATTTCCAGCATCTTGAGGCCACCCTGCGCCATGCGCGTGGAAACCTGCTCGGAAACCAGGCGGCCCAGCGTCGACGTCTGGTCCAGCGCATCGATGTTGACGATGGTGGCCATGATCAGGGGCTTGTCGGCCGACAGCTTGCCGCCCAGCTGGGCCAGCAGCGCATCGGCCGCCTTGTAGTTGGCGCTGACGAACTGGTTCGACGACAGCGTGGCGTAGTTTGCTTCCTCCTTGGCCGGCGCGCCCGCGCAGCCGGCCAGCAGGGCGGCGCCCAGCACCATCAGGGCCACG
>DASVVD010000635.1:0-5434 GCA_036386715.1 Pseudoduganella sp. | reverse complement strand
ACGCCGCGAGGAGCAGCTGCGCAAGGCCGGCCGCACGCTGGGCCGCCAGCTTTTCGTGGCCGGCCTGTCGATGATGCAGGTGATGATGTACGTCGCTCCTGCCTACCTGGATAACGATGGCACGCTCGATGCCGGCATGGCCGCGCTGATGCGCTGGGCCAGCCTGCTGCTGACGATTCCCGCCGTGGTCTATTCGGCGCAGCCGTTCTTCCGGGGCGCGTGGGCCAGCCTGCGTGCCCGTATGCTTGGCATGGATGTGCCGGTGGCGCTCGGCATTGCCGCCGCGTTCGGTGGCAGCGTGGTGGCCACGGTGCGCGGCAGCGGCGACGTGTACTTCGATTCGGTCACGATGTTCGTGTTCCTGCTGCTGGCAAGCCGGTGGCTGGAACTGCATGCGCGGCGCAAGGCGGCAGGCGCGCTGGAACGCATGCGGCATGCGCTGCCCGCTTCGGCCATGCGCTTCGCCAACTGGCCGGCATCCGGCAAGACCGCCATCGTCAGTGCCGCCGCGCTGGTGCCGGGCGATCATGTGTTCGTCCGCAGCGGCGAAGCGTTCGCGGCCGATGGCGCCATCGCCGAGGGACGCACGTGCATCGACCTGGCGCTGCTGACGGGCGAATCGGCACCGCAGCCGCGCGGCCCGGAAGACCTGGTGCCGGGCGGCGCGATCAATGCCGGGCCGGCCGTCGTGCTGCGCGTGGCACAGCCGGCCGAGCGCAGCATGCTGGCCGGTCTGCTCAAACTGGTCGAGCAGGCGGGCAGCGCCAGGCCGCGCATCGCACAGTGGGCCGACCGGGCCGCCGCGCACTTCACGGCGGCGCTGCTGCTGGTGGCCGTGCTCACGTTCGCCGCATGGCAGTTTGTCGACCCGGGCCATGCCTGGCCGGCGGCAATCGCGGTGCTGGTCGTCTCCTGCCCGTGCGCGCTGTCGCTGGCCACGCCGTCGGCGCTGGCCGCGGCCACCGATACGCTGCTGGGCAAGGGCGTGCTGGTGATGCAGCCCCACGTGCTTGAAACACTGCACCGCGCCACGCACGTGGTGTTCGACAAGACCGGCACCCTGACCGCCGGGCGCCCCACCGTACAGTCGGTGCAGGTCCATGGCGATGCCCATCGCGATACCTGCATCGCGATTGCCGCGGCACTCGAACATGGCAGCCTGCACCCGGCCGGGCGCGCCATTGCAGGCCTGAACGACGAACAGTCGCAGAAGGATGGCCGGAGTGCCGGCTGGAACCCGGGCTGGCATGCGGCCGGCCTGGCCGAGCATGCCGGCCAGGGGCTGGAAGGCACGGTGCAGGGGCGCCGCTACCGCCTCGGTAACGCCGCCTTCGTGGCGGTACTGGCGGGCGGCACGGCGCCGCCTGCACTACCCGACAGCACCGCCGTCTATCTCGGCACGACCGGTCAATGGCTGGCATGCTTCACGCTCACCGATCCGCTGCGGCCCGACGCGCAGGCCACGATCGACCACTTACGCGCGCTGGGCAAGCAGGTCGTCATGCTGTCCGGCGACCGGCAGGTCCTGGTCGATGCCGTGGGCGCGCAGCTCGGTATCGTCAGGGCGATCGGCGACTGCCTGCCGGCGCACAAGCTGGCCTACGTGCAGCAGCTGCAGAAAAAAGGTGCGGTCGTCGCCATGGTCGGCGACGGCATCAACGATGCGGCCGTGCTGGCCGCCGCCGACGTGTCGTTCGCGATGGGCGGCGGCGCCGCGCTGGCCCAGGTGCATGCCGATGCCGTGCTGCTGCACGGCCAGCTCGGCCTGGTGGCCGATACCGCCGCCACCGCGGCCGCAACGATACGCGTGATCCGGCAGAATCTGGCCTGGGCCACCGCCTACAACGCCGTGGCGATTCCCGCCGCCGCATTCGGGCTGCTGGGGCCGATGCTGTCCGGTGCCGGCATGGCTGCCAGCTCCGCGCTCGTCATCCTCAACGCGCTGCGCCTGCGCCGGCGATAAGGAAAACCGATGGAAGCGCTGTACCTGCTGGTTCCCTTGAGCGTCGCGCTGGTGTTCGGCGCACTGTGGCTGTTCTTCAAGGCCGCCGATGACGGCCAGTTCGACGACCTCGAAGGCCCCGCCCTGCGCATCCTCCAGGACGACGACCAATCCCCTCCCCACCGCTGAGCTGGTCGTAAAACAACACCAGGGACAGTCCCCTTTTTTTGGAAATATTTCCGATAGCTGACTGTTCGTTATTCGTCGCCCTTCCTGACACGCTTATTTTCCGCAAAAAGTTGCCAAAAAATGGGGACTGTCCCCATTTTTTGGCAACATTTCCCGATGGTGTTTGGCTGGTGTCGGGTCCATTCCCTCAACCCGACAATGCACTTGGCCAATTTTGATTTAGGTCAAAGTTTTTAAGTCCCCCGCTGCGTAACCTCTGGGCCATATCAAGACATATACCGGGGGTGTCAATTGGAACGGAACTACAACGACAGGGTCGTGAAGCAGTTCGCGGTCGCGACCGTGCTGTGGGGCGTCGTCGGCATGCTGGTCGGCGTGGTCATCGCCGCGCAGCTGGCCTGGCCGGCGCTCAACTTCGATACGCCGTGGCTGACCTACGGCCGCCTGCGCCCGCTGCACACGAACGGCGTGATCTTCGCGTTCGGCATCTCCGGCCTGTTCGCCACGTCGTATTACGTGGTGCAGCGCACCTGCCAGGTGCGGCTGTTTTCCGACCGGCTGGCGGCGTTCACCTTCTGGGGCTGGCAGGCGGTGATCGTGGCGGCCGTGATCACGCTGCCCATGGGCCTTACGCGCGGCAAGGAGTATGCGGAGCTGGAATGGCCGATCACGATCCTCATCGCGGTGGTGTGGATCGCCTATGCCGTGGTCTTCTTCGGCACGATCGTCAGGCGGAAGGTAAAGCACATCTACGTGGCCAACTGGTTCTTCGGCGCCTACATCCTGGCCGTCACCCTGCTGCACGTGGTGAACGGCATGAGCATGCCGGCATCGCTGACGAAATCGTATTCGATGTACACCGGCGTGCAGGATGCCATGATCCAGTGGTGGTATGGCCATAACGCGGTGGGCTTCATCCTCACCGCCGGCTACCTGGGCATGGTGTACTACTTCATCCCGAAGCAGGCCGCGCGCCCGGTGTATTCGTACCGCCTGTCGATCGTGCACTTCTGGGCGCTGATCTTCACCTACATGTGGGCCGGCCCGCACCACCTGCACTACACGGCGCTGCCCGACTGGACGCAATCGCTAGGCATGGTGTTCTCGCTGATCCTGCTCGCGCCGTCGTGGGGCGGCATGATCAACGGGATCATGACGCTGTCCGGCGCTTGGCACAAGCTGCGCACCGACCCGATCCTGAAGTTCATGATCGTCTCGCTGTCGTTCTACGGCATGGCCACGTTCGAGGGCCCGATGATGTCGATCAAGACGATCAACTCGCTGTCGCACTACACCGACTGGGGCATCGCCCACGTGCATGGCGGCGCGCTCGGCTGGGTGGGCTTCATCACCATGGGTTCGATCTACTACCTGCTGCCGCGCCTGGCCGGGCGGACCAGCATGTACAGCACGCAGCTGGTCGACGTGCACTTCTGGGTGGCCACCATCGGCGTGGTGCTGTACATCGCCGCGATGTGGATCGCCGGCGTGATGCAGGGCCTGATGTGGCGCGCCGTGAACCCGGACGGCACGCTCACCTACACCTTCGTCGAAAGCGTGAAGGCCACCTACCCGTACTACGTGGTGCGCTTTGCCGGCGGCACGCTGTACCTGGCCGGCATGGTAGTCATGGCATACAACACCTGGATGACGTTGCGTGGCCGCGAAGTGCCCGTGGCAACCATCCCGCAACTGCAGGCCGCCTGAGGAGAGCGCACATGAAATCATCCACCAAACTTCGCCCGAAATTTTCCCACGAGTGGATCGAAAAGAATCCCTGGCTGCTGATCGCGCTGGTGACGCTGGTGGTTTCGGTGGGCGGCGCCGTCGAGATCGTGCCGCTGTTCTTCCAGAAATCGACGACCGAACCGGTGGCCGGGCTGGCGCGCTATTCGCCGCTGCGCCTGGCGGGCCGCGACATCTACGTGCGCGAAGGCTGCTACGCCTGCCACTCGCAGATGATACGGCCGTTCCGCGCCGAGACCGAGCGCTACGGCCACTACTCGGTGGCCGGCGAATTCGTGTTCGACCGCCCGTTCCAGTGGGGCTCGAAGCGCACCGGCCCCGACCTGGCCCGCGTGGGCGCGCGCTACAGCGACGAATGGCACCGCACGCACCTGCGCAACCCGCGCGACGTGGTGCCCGAATCGAACATGCCCGGCTACCCGTGGCTGGCCCGAACGAAGCTGGCGCCGCAAGCCATCGCACCCAAGCTGCGTGCCCTGCAGCGCCTCGGCGATGGCTATACCGATGCCGAGATCGCCGCCGCGCCCGCCGCGCTGGCGGACAAGACGGAAGAGGATGCCCTGGTCGCCTATTTGCAGGGCCTGGGCACGCTGATCAGGTCGAGGAACTGACATGACACTCGAACACATTTTCGACAGCGCCAGCAGCGTGATGACGGTGATCTCGTTCGCCACGTTCGCCGGCATCTGGGCGTGGGCCTGGTCCACGCGCAAGCAGCACGATTTCGCGCAGGCGGCACAGCTGCCCTTCATGGAGAAAGAGGAGAAGCACGATGTCTGACTTCACCAGCGGTTTCTGGAACCTGTACATCGTGCTGCTGACAACCCTCGGCATCGTCGGCTGTGCGGTGCTGCTGTGGTCGCAATCGCGCCACAGGGTATCGACCGCCGAAGCGGTGCCGGGCACGGCCGGCAAGGCGATCGAAACCACGGGCCACGTCTGGGACGAAGACCTGACCGAGCTGAATACGCCGATGCCGCGCTGGTGGATGTGGCTGTTCTACATCACGATCGTGTTCGCCGCGTGCTATCTCTTCCTGTATCCGGGCCTGGGCACGTATGCCGGCAAGCTGGGATGGCAGTCCGCCGGCGAATACCGGCAGGAACTGGCCCGGGCCGACAGCCAGTACGGCCCGCTGTTCGACAAGTACCGCCAGCAGGACCTGAAAGCGGTTGCCGCGGATCCGCAGGCACGGGCCATGGGCGAGCGCCTGTTCCTGACTTATTGCGCGCAGTGCCACGGCTCCGATGCGCGCGGCAACAAGGGCTTCCCGAACCTGGCGGACCGGGACTGGCTGCATGGCGGCGACCCGGCCACCATCGAGCAGACGATCCTGCACGGCCGCCACGGCGTGATGCCGCCGATGGGCGCCGCGCTCGGTTCCGACAGGGATATCGAAAACGTGGCGCACTATGTGCTGAGCCTTTCCGGCAGCAGCGCCGCCGATCCGATCAGGAGCGTGTTCGGCAAGAGCAAGTTCACCGCCTGCCTGGCCTGCCACGGTGCCGGCGGCACCGGCAACCAGGCGCTCGGCGCCCCCAACCTGGCGGACAAGGC
>DASVVD010000634.1:0-2658 GCA_036386715.1 Pseudoduganella sp. | reverse complement strand
CATGCGCTACCTGTCGCCCCTGGCGGCGGTGGCCCTGATGCTGCTCGTCAGCCTGTTCCTGTTCGCCGCATTGGGCAAGGACCCGCTCACCGGCTTCCAGGTGTTCTTCCTCAACCCCTTGCGCGACCTGCACGCGCTGGCCGAGCTGCTGCTGAAGGCAACGCCGCTGATGTTGATCGGCATCGGCCTGGCCGTGGGCTACCGGGCCAACGTGTGGAATATCGGTGCCGAGGGGCAGTTCATCGTCGGTGCCCTTGCCGCGACCGGCGTTGCCCTGCACGCAGGCGAGGGCGGCGCCCTGACCTGGCTGTGGATGCTGCTGGCGGGCGCGCTCGGCGGGGCCTTGTGGGCCGCGGTGCCGGCGCTGCTGCGCACCCGCTGGCGCGCCAACGAGATCCTGGTGACGCTGATGATGGTCTACATCGCCCAGTTCCTCGCCTCGTGGCTGGTGCACGGGCCCTGGAAGAACCCGGAAGGCTTCAACTTTCCGCAAACGCGCATGTTCGCCGACGCCGCGCTGTTGCCGGTGCTGCTCGAAGGCGAGCGCCTGAACGTCGCCTTCCTGCTGGCCATCGGCGCGCTGCTGGCCGGCTACGTGTTCCTCGAACGCAGCTTCCATGGCTACCAGATGCAGGTGGCCGGCGAGGCCGACGCGGCGGCGCGCTATGCCGGCTATTCGTCCAGCCGCGCCATCTGGATCGGCATGCTCGCCGGCGGCACCATGGCCGGCGTGGCCGGCGTCGCCGAGGTGGCCGGGCCGATGGGGCAGCTCACCGAGTCGATCGCCAGCGGCTACGGCTTCGCCGCCATCATCGTGGCCTTCGTCGGCCGGCTGCACCCGGTCGGCATCGCGCTGGCCAGCCTGCTGATGGCGCTGCTGTTCCTGGGTGGAGAACAGGCGCAGCAGTTCATCAACCTGCCGTCGTCGATCTCCAAGGTGTTCCAGGGCCTGCTGCTGTTCTTCCTGCTGGGCGCGGACCTGTTCATCGGCTACCGCATCCGTTTCGACCGTCGCGCCAACCTGGAGGAAACCTCATGGACAACCACCTGATCGCTTCGATGCTCGCGGCGACGATCGTCTCCGGCACCCCGCTGATCCTGGTGGCCATGGGCGAGCTGGTCACGGAAAAGGCCGGGGTACTGAACCTGGGCGCGGAAGGCATGATGTCGATCGGTGCCGTGGCCGCCTTCGCCGTCGCCTTCCACACCGGCAGTCCGGCGCTTGCCGTGCTGGCGGGCATGGCAGCGGCGTGCCTGCTGGCGCTGGCGTTCGGCTTCCTCACGTTGACGATGCTTGCCAACCAGGTCGCTTCGGGCCTGGCGCTGGCCCTGTTCGGCGTCGGCCTGGCGGCGTTCATCGGCAAGCCGTTCGAATCGGCGCCGTTGCCGATGATCGCGCCGCTGCGCATCCCGCTGCTGGCGGACATACCCCTCATCGGGCCTGCGCTGTTCGACCAGCAGCCCATGGTTTACATGTCCTGGCTGGTGGTGGCCGCCGTGCTGTATTTCCTGTACCGGAGCCGCCGCGGCCTGGTGCTGCGCGCGGTGGGCGAATCGCCGTCCAACGCGCACACCGTCGGCTACCGCGTGATCGCGCTGCGCTATGCCGCCGTGGCGTTCGGCGGCGCCATGGCCGGCATGGGTGGCGCGTTCATTTCGGTCTTCCATACGCCGCTCTGGGCGGAGGGCATGGTGGCCGGGCGTGGCTGGATCGCGCTGGCCCTGGTCGTCTTCGCCACGTGGCGGCCGCTGCGCGTCGTGCTGGGCGCCTACCTGTTCGGCGGCGTGATGGTGGCGCAGCTGTTCGTGCAGGGCGCCGGCCTGCCGCTGCGGCTCCCGCCGCAGCTGATGTCCTCGCTGCCGTACGTCGCCACCATCGTCGTGCTGGTGTTCATTTCACGCAATGCCCAGACCATCAGGCTGCATTCGCCCGCCTCGCTGGGGCAACCGTTCCGGCCGGAAGCCTGAACCACCACTACAAGGAGACGCATCATGGCTTACGATTTGCGCAGCAAGTGTCGCTTCGCCGCCGGCGCAGCCGTCCAGCCGGTCCTGTTGGGCCTGGCAATGGCTGCCGGCGCCGCCGAACCGATGAAAACCTGCTTCCTGTACTCGAACCCCATCGGCGAGAGCGGCTGGACCTATCAGCACGAACTGGCTCGCCGGGCCGTGGCGGCCGGCATGGCCGGCCGGATCACCACCAAGTACGTTGAAAACGTGGCGGAAGGCCCCGATGCGGAGCGGGTGATCCGCAACTTCGTGCAGGAAGGCTGCAAGCTGATCTTCACGCCGTCGTTCGGCTTCATGGAACCCACGGTCAAGGTCGCCCGCCAGGCGCCGAAGGTGGTCTTCATGAACGGCACCGGGTACAAGACGGCGGCCAACCTGGGCGCCTACAACGCCCGCTACTACGAGGGGCGCTACCTGGAGGGCGTGCTGGCCGGCATGGTCAGCAAGAAGGGCGTGGCCGGCTATGTCAGCGCCTTTCCCATTCCCGAGGTGCTGCAGGGCCTGAACGCGTTCACGCTGGGCATGCGCAGCGTGAACCCGAAGGCGCAGGTCAAGCTGATCTGGGTGAACGCCTGGTACGACCCCGGCAAGGAACGCGAGGCGGCCAACACGCTGGCCACGCTGGGCGCCGACCTGCTGGCCTACGAC
>DASVVD010000633.1:0-2566 GCA_036386715.1 Pseudoduganella sp. | reverse complement strand
GGCCTGCTCGGCATCGGCCACGCCGGTCACCACGGCCAGCGCCTGCCCGAGCCAGTCGAACTTGTGCAGCGGCGCGCCGTCGAAGTGGCCGGCGGTCAGGCTGCTGTACATGCCGGCATCCTTCAGCCACAGCCGGGCATTGATCGCCTCCTTCAGCTGCGCGGCCCAGCCGCCGTAGCGCCCGGCCATCGCGGCGTCGCCCTGTTCCTGCGCCAGCTGCGCCGCCAGCGTCAGCGCCTTGTAGTGCGCCACGTTGGTCGACAGCGCCTTGGCCGTGGCCATGTGCGCCAGCTGGTCCGGGATCCAGCTGGCGTAGCTCTGTTCGCGCCAGTCGAGAAACGACTGCTCGCCGTTGTACAGCCCTGCGAGCGGGTCGAACACGGCCACGCGGTCGATCTCGAGCGTATTCGCCAGGGCCTTCAGCGCCACCGGCGCGAACGCCGCGCGCTCCGCCGGCGGCAGCGCCTTCAATGCCTCGTCGGCGCCGAAGGCCCATGTCACGCGGTCGCTGCTGACCGGCCAGCTGCCGCCGCTGCCGGTGTCCTGCACGATCTGCAGGCCGTCGGCGCTGCCCGGCACCGCTGCCGGCTTCACCAGCCCGTCGCGGTAGCTTGAAAGCTTGAACTGCAGCGAGTTGCGCACCCGCTGCGGATCCAGCATGCCCAGGCCCAGGCCGGCCGCATACGACAGGTCGCGGGTCCACACGTAGTGCCACTTCTCGCCCGTTTCAAAGCATTCGCAGGCGATCGGCTGGCCCTGGCGCCTGTCGTCCACGTTATAGCTGTCGTCGCGGATCGCCGCCACGGCATCCTGCCGCATCTCGGCCATCGCCATCGCGAACAGCGCGTCGAACGCCAGGTTGCCGCTGCGTACGCGCGGCAGGCCGGCGCTTTCGGCATAGGTCACGCTTTGCGGATCGCCATCGCGCAGCTTCATCGTGGTGCTGTGCGTGTAGGTGCGCAGCGGATCGCCGCTGGCGACGCCGCCCGGCGCGATGTCCACCGTGCCGAAGCGCACCGTTTCCTGCTTGCCCCACGAGCCGAACGGCACCGCCATTTCAGCGGCAGGAAGCGGGCCGGCAACGGCAATGGCAAGGGTGGCGATAGCCAGGGCAAGGGGCGTGCGCTGCATGGGGTCTCCAGGGTAATTGTCGAGCGCAGCAATGGCTGCAACGTCCAGTTGAAGTAGTGGGACTACAGCCTCTTTGCGGGCTTGCTGACGATAAAACGTGAGCAGAATACTATGATCATCGGGGCGTGTACAACGGTTTGCACGAGCGCATTCCTAGTTTTAATACATGGCTTGTTGCCTTTTGGCGCTTTCGTTACATCTTTGCGGTGGAAACGATTGTTTTTTGAAAGTTTATGTAGTTCCACTACAGTTCGTCCATTGCCTGCCTGTAGCCGGCGTACAACGAAATGCCCCGGAACCGCCAAAACAGTGGGTAAAACGGGGAATCCTGCCGATATTGGACTGAACTTTAATTGACACTGCATCTAGTTTTAATACAAAATTCTTCCAGGACGTCTGAAAGAGCGGCCGTAATCCTTGGAATCCTGTGTAGTCGAGCTAGTATTTGCGCACGGGAAATTATTTGTTATTAGTGAGGGGACTTCGATGAAATTCTTCGCGCCTGAGCGCAGCATGCGCACGGCCCTGCAACTGAGCCCGGTCGCCACCGGCTGCGCAATCTTCGTTGCCGCGCTGGCCAACCCGGCCGCTGCACAGCAACAGAACACGGGGGCGGAAGCGGCGCCGATGGCCACGGTGACCGTGACCGGCATCCGCCGCGGCATCGAGGACGCCATCTCCGTCAAGAAGGAGTCGACGTCGATCGTCGAAGCCATCTCCGCCGAAGACATCGGCAAGCTGCCGGACGTCTCCATCGCCGAATCGATCGCCCGCCTGCCAGGCCTGGCCGCCCAGCGCGTGGCCGGCCGTGCCCAGGTGATCTCGGTGCGTGGCCTGTCTCCCGATTTCTCCACCACGCTGCTGAACGGCCGCGAACAGGTATCCACCGGCGACAACCGCAGCGTGGAATTCGACCAGTATCCGTCCGAGCTGATGGCCGGCGTGACGGTCTATAAAACCCCGGACGCGGGCCTGGTCGGCCAGGGCCTGTCCGGCACGATCGACCTGCAGACCGTGCGCCCGCTGAACTTCGCCAAGCGCACCGTGGCGATGAATGTCCGCGGCGAGCACAACTCGCTGGGCAGCATGGCCAACACGAAGTCGCTGGGCAACCGCTTCTCCGTCAGCTATATCGACCAGTTCCTGAACCGCACGCTGGGCGTGGCCGTCGGCTTCGCCCACCTGGAATCGCCGGTGCTGGCCAACGAGACCGGCATCTACGAGCCATGGAAGACCGATGCCCGCACCGGCCTGCCGGCCGGCACCACCGCAACGGACGGCATCAAGGCGCTGTCCCGCACCGGCTACAACCGCCGCGACGGCCTGATGGGCGTGGTCGAATACCGCCCCACCAAGCAGTTCACCAGCACGCTCGATTTCTACGCCTCGATCTTCAAGCATGAAGACACCGCGAACCAGTTCGAAGTCAACCTGT
>DASVVD010000632.1:0-2810 GCA_036386715.1 Pseudoduganella sp. | reverse complement strand
CGGTTGGCCAGGCCGGTCAGCGGGTCATGATGTGCCAGCCGGTGGATGCGCTCCTGCGCGCGCCGCTGCTCGGTCAGGTCGTGCAGGATCGCCACGAACAGGTGTTCGCCGGGCAGCTCGACTTCGCTGACCGATACGGCGAGCGGGAATGCCGCGCCATCGCTGCGCAAGCCGGTCGCTTCGTGTTCGCGCGTGTTGCCGGCGGCAATCCGGCGCAGCAGGGCCGCGGGGTTGTCGTCGTCGCCGACCGGCAGCAGCCGTGCCAGCGGCAGTCCGGCCATCAGGTCCGCGGCGTAGCCGAACAGCCGGCCTGCCGCGACATTGGCACTGGTCAGGGTGCCGTCGGTGGAGATCGTCAGGATCGCATCCGCGGCCTTTTCCAGAATGGCCTGCAGCCGCGCCTCACGCTCCTGCAGCCGCGCGGTTCCGGCCTCGACCTGGGCGCGCACCGTGGCCTGCTCGCCGCTGGTCAGCAGCAGCAGCCCGCCCAGCAGGCTGCTCAGCGTCAGGCCGGCGGCCAGCACGCCCCAGCTCTGCCAGTTGCGCTGGCTGGCCACATAGTCGGCCGCAGGTACCAGCGTCAGCCGATATTTGCGGCCGCCGAAGTCGAGCATCCGCTCGAATGCCGGCGCATCCCCGGCACCGGCAATAGCCGGCGACAGCAGTCCGCCGGTCGCTTCGTCGCGCAGGCTCGCCAGCAGGTGCGGGAAGCCGACCTGGCGCATCACGCTGTCCAGGTAAACCCCTGGTTCGAGCGTGATCAGCATGATGGCACCCGCCGGCTCGCTGCCACCCGAAGGTACCGCCTGCAGCAACGTCACGCCGTGCTTCTGGTCCGGCTGCGCCGGCGAGATGGGCGCGCTCGCGGTTGGCTCGCCTGTCGCCAGCGCCTGCAGCACCGCGGCGGCGCGCACGGGCTCGGAGAGCATGTCGAGCCCCAGGTAGATGCGGTTGCCGCGCGGTTCTGCATACGTTGCCACCACGTACCGGTCCCGCAGCGGCGCCGCGCGCAGCGCGCCGTCGGCATCCGGCGCACGGATCGCGAAGGTGGGGTCGACCGTCTTCCGGGCCCAGGCTTCGAAGGCGTCGCGGTCGGGGCCTGCCAGCGGCCTGAGCCAGCCCATCGTCAGGATTTCCGGGTGGCGCGCCTGGTAGCCATGGGCGATGTTGCGGAAGATTTCGGGACGGATATGCTGGCTGTAGCCGCTGATCGCGCTGCTGATCGCGAACAGGTAGCGCTCGTGTTCCGACAGCTTGGCCTGCAGCAGGTCCGAGGCCTGCTCCGCCTTCAGCTGCACCTGTTGCCCCTGCTGGTGGAGTTCCCAGCGGCGCACCTGCAGGAAGATCACGACGAACAGCACCACCAGGACCAGCAGCGGCGCGCCCACGGTCCAGCGGCGCCGCTGCCACAGCGCGCGCGGCTGGCCGAAGGCGATCCAGGCCAGCGGTGCGCCCAGCAGCATGCCTAGCGTATCGCCCAGCCACCAGGTCAGCCAGTGCGCCACCAGGCCATTTCCGGGCAGTAGACCGAGAAGCGCAAGTACGCACAGCGACAACGTACTGCCGGTCAATGCCAGTACCGGTGGCAGCATCAGGAAGCGCAGCGTATCGCGGCCGCCGCCCACTGCCGGGTGCACCCAGCGGGCAAACGCATGCATGCCGGCATAGGCCTGCAGCGTGGCGATGGCGGCCAACGCCAGGGCCGTCGTCGCCAGCATGCCGGACGGCACTGCGGCCGCGCGCGGCAATGCATACAGGTTCAGGATCAGCGCGCCGAGCGCCACGCCGGGCAGCAGGCGCGGGCCGCCGCTGACCAGCAGCGCCAGAGCCAGGCCGGCGGGGAGGAACAGGGGAGCGGCGAAACCGGGCATCAGGGCAATTGCCAGGCCCATGCAGCCAAGGCCGGCATAGGCTGCCGCCAGCAGCAGGTTGGCCGGCAGGCGGTGCTGAAGGAGAGTCAAAACGGGGTGCTCCAGGGAGGGCCGGGTAACGGCTGACCCGCGGATTTTATAGGAAAGCATGCAACGTAAAAACAACACTTGCATTTTCTGCGGGGGACCCGCTACAATCTCGCCCCGAAGCAGGCAGTTAGCTGCACGATACAAAGTGTTTGTGTCGAGGCGTTGACAGTTTTGATTTTATGCTTCATACTCTGCGGTTCCTCGCGGAGGGGTGGCCGAGTGGTTAAAGGCAGCAGACTGTAAATCTGCCCTCTTATGAGTACACTGGTTCGAATCCAGTCCCCTCCACCAAGTTTTCGCAAGGAAGCTGAGTGCAATGTAGTGAAACGGAACCTCGCGGGTGTAGCTCAATGGTAGAGCTGAAGCCTTCCAAGCTTATGACGAGGGTTCGATTCCCTTCACCCGCTCCAAAACCGACATGCCGGGGCATGTCGATGCTTTGGAGCGGCGCGCGCAGCGAGCGCGACTGGCCGCACAGGCTTCGATCCCACATGTTGTCGACTAACGAACTTTCCCAGACACAGCAGCCGCTTGACATCATACTAAGACATTAGTACTAAGGCCGCCGTATCAATCGCGGACGGCCGTTTCATGACCAATCCCAATCCGACTGAAGGCGAACTCGCCATCCTGCGCGTCCTGTGGTCGCGCAAGGGGCCGCTGACGGTGCGCGAGGTTCATGAAACGCTCTCCCGCTCGAAGAGCACTGCCTACACCACGGTGCTCAAGATGCTGACCATCATGGCTGACAAGGGCCTGGTGCGGCGCGACGAAAGCGAGCGCAGCCATACGTACGTGCCCGTCGATCCGGAGCCCGTGGTGCAGGCTTCGTTGCTCAAGGATCTGATG
>DASVVD010000631.1:0-3816 GCA_036386715.1 Pseudoduganella sp. | reverse complement strand
TGCGCCAGCTGGTTGCCGTCAATGTCAGGCAGGCCGATATCGAGCAGGCAGACCTGCGGGGATTCCTCCCTGGCCCGCGCGAGTGCCCGGCGCGCATCGTGTTCGACCGCGACATGGTGGCCCGACGCTTCCAGCAGCATGGCCAGCATGGCCGCCGCATCCACGTTGTCGTCCACCACCATGATGCGCAGGCCCTGCACCTGCCCATGAAGGCCGGCATCGCCGGCATGTCCGCCCCCCTGGTGCGCCGGCATGTGCAGGCGCGGCAGGCAGATGGTGAACCTGCTGCCATGGCCAACGCCGGCACTTTCGCAAGTGACCCTGCCATGGTGCAGTTCGACGAGGCTCCTGACCAGTGCCAGCCCCAGGCCCAGGCCGCCCAACGAACGGTCCGGCGAGCGCTCGGCCTGCGCAAACAGGTCGAACGCCCGCGCCACAAGCTCGGGCGCCATGCCGATGCCGTTGTCCGTCACCACGAGGAGCACATGCTCATCGCGCACATCGGTCTGCAGCTGGATCGTGCCGCCTTCCTGCGTATACTTCGCGGCGTTGTTGAGAATGTTGGCAAGTACCTGCACCAGCCGTTTCCTGTCCCCTTGCACCATCGTTGCATCCGGCATCAAATGCAGTTCCAGCTGATGATGGCGGCCACGGATCAGGGGGCTGACCTGTTCCACCGCATCGGCAACGATATGGTTCACGTCCACCCATGCCTTCTCCAGTTCGACCAGGCCACTGGTCACGCGCGACACATCGAGCAGGTCGTCCACCAGGCTGGTCATGTGGCGCACCTGTCGGCCGATCACCTGGCTGGTGCGCCGTACCCGTTCCTCATCGAGCCTGGCGATCTGCAGCAGCTCGGCGGCGGCGCTGATGGGCGCCAGCGGATTGCGCAATTCATGGGCCAGCATCGCCAGGAACTCGTCTTTCCTGCGGTCGGCCAGCCGCAGGCGTTCCTCGCTTTCGCGCAACGCCTCTTCGGCGGCCTTGCGCTGGGTGATGTCGATGGCCGTGCCGATGATGCGGATGCATTCTCCCGCCTCGTTGAACAGGCCCCGGCCCTTGGCGGCGACCCAGCGGACAAGCTGGTCCTCCTTGCCGACCGTGCGGTATTCCGAGTCGTACTGGCTGCGCAGCCGGGGATCGGCGGTATTGGCAAACGAAGCGAGCGTGCGCTCACGGTCGTCCGGGTGAACGCCATCGTAGAAATCGGCCAGCGTGACCGGCACGTCGGTCGATATGCCGAACATGGCTTTTACCCGCGGCGGCCAGTACATGGTTTCGCTGGCCATGTCGACATCCCACTCGCCAATGTCCGCGGCATCGATCGCCAGGCGCAGCTGTTGCTCGCGTTCGCTCACTGCCGCTTCGGCCAGCTTGCGTTCATGAACGTCGGTGGACGTGCCGAACCACCTGACAATCTGTCCCGTTTGAGGATCCCGGTAGGATTCGGCAC
Organism: Pseudoduganella sp.; assembly: GCA_036386715.1. Classification (GTDB taxonomy): domain Bacteria; phylum Pseudomonadota; class Gammaproteobacteria; order Burkholderiales; family Burkholderiaceae_D; genus Rugamonas. The sequence goes on along the minus strand of DASVVD010000631.1, from coordinate 2,360 downwards.
GCACCATGAACCAGCGATAGAGGCCCGAAGCCGAGCGAACCCTGTGCTCGACACTGAAATGGTTGCCGTTGACGCGGGCAGCGGCCCATGCCTTTGCGGTGATTTCCTGGTCGTCGGGGTGGAGGAATTCATTGATGACTGCGCCAACTGTCGAATTGTCCAGGGCGACGCCGGTATAGGCAGCCCACTGCTTGTTGAAATAGACACTGCCTTCAATTTCGTCGGTGATCCAGACGATCTGCGGAATGGCGTCCGCCATCAGGCGGAAGTGCAGTTCGCTTGCGCGCAATTTTTCATCCGTCAGGCGTTGCGCTTCAGTGCGCGCTGCCACCCGCTGCTCGAGTGTTTCGTTGGCTTCGCGCAGCCGCCTGTTGGCCATTTCGATCTCGAGAGCCTGGTCGTCGATGGTCGATGCCATCCGGGCGGTGCGGTTCCTTGCCCTGACAAAGTCGGTCACGTCTTCCACGCGGTGGATGATGTGCGTGGCCTCGCCGCTGGCGTCCAGTACCGGTGTGTTGACCTGGCTCCAGTAGCGCTCCTCGAAAAAGGTGCCATCCGGTCCCTGCACGGGAATGTCGTATTTCTGGATCGCCATGGTATCGGCGCATTTGTCTTGCAATACGCGCTGGAGTGACGCATCCAGCTTCGCCACGCCGGTTGCGGACGGGTCTTCGGGATTGTCGGGAAAGGCGTCGAAAAGATGCCGGCCCAGCAGATGCTCGCGGCTGGTCCTGGTTGCCTGCAGATAGGCCTGGTTGACCGAGACGATCGCCAGGTCCGTCGCCAGCACCAGGTAAGGGGAGGGCGTGGCATTGAACAGGGCAAAAAAATCCAGGTCGGCAGGCGTAGGGAGATCGATTCCGGATGTCATTTCACGATTCCTGCCCGATTGGCTTTTAAAAGCGAATCTTACCTCCAGTCGAGGTTGGACCGGCGGACGGGCCAAGCGGTACGCGCCCAAGGCGGCGGATCGCGGCCCGGCTGCACTGCAACAGGAAATCGCCACATCACCTCTACCAAAAGCACTGGCCGTTCCCGGTTGGCAGGTGCCGGAACAGCACCTGTAGCCCGGACGGCCCCTGGCCATGTGTCCGCCGTACCCGCCAACCAATCCTCAACCGTACGGCGAACCCGTCGGTAACATGCCAGAATGCAAGCTGAGGCACCGCGCAAGGTCCCAGCACCCCATCCGTTGCCTCGCAAGCATCCATCAACCATTCAGCGAGGACACCAATTGCGACTCCCACTCATCCCCCCGGCCGAACTCAGCGCCGAACAAAAATCCCTGTATGACGACATGCGCAAGGGCATTGCCAGCAACTTCAACGCCTTCAAGGTGGAGCGCGAAGACGGCGCCCTGATGGGCCCCTGGAATCCCTGGCTGCACGAACCCGGCATCGGCAAGGCCATCTGGAACCTGACACTGGCCATGACTGCCAATGCCGTGCTGCCCGACAACGTGCGCCAGATTGCCATCCTCGTGGTCGGCGCCCGCTACGATGCCGCCTACGAGCTGTATGCCCACGTTGCCGTGGCCGAGAAAGAAGGCATGTCCCGCGAGCGCCTGGCCGCGCTGGTCGCGGACCTGAAGCCCACCGATCTGTCGACAGAGGAAAACGTGGCGTTCGATTTCTCCTATGCGCTGTGCCGCGGCGGCACGCTGCCCGAGCCGCTGTACCGCCTGGCCGTGGACACGTTCGGCCAGAAGGGCACCAACGAGCTGATCTACCTGGTCGGCCTGTATGCGCTGGTCTCGACCACGTTGAACGGTTTCAACGTGCCGGTGCCGGAACGTGAATAAACGGGATACCGCCGCGCCTCCGGATACCCGTTCCGCGCCCCCCGGGCTCAATCCCACCGAGTTCGACTGCGTTGCCCTCGTGCTGCAGGGCGGCGGCGCGCTGGGCGCCTACCAGGCCGGCGTCTACGAGCGGCTGCTGGAAGAGGGCATCGAGCCGACCTGGCTGGCGGGCATTTCGATCGGCGCCATCAACAGCGCGATCATTGCCGGCAACGCCCGTGAAAACCGGGTGGCGCGGCTGCGCGAGTTCTGGGAGCTGGTGAGCGGCCCTGGCCCCGGCACGCCAGGTGCTTACTGGACCGGTTTGCCGCTGGTCGACACCGCGCGCGCCTGGGTCAACCAGCTGGCGGCCGGGCACGCGGTCGCCCACGGCGCGCCCGGCTTCTTCGAGCCGCGCGTGCCGCCGCCGTACCTGGTGTGGAACGGCGGCGATGCCACCAGCTACTACGACACGGCGCCGTTGCGCGCCACGCTCGAGCGCCTGGTCGATTTCGACCGCATCAACGCGCGGCAGACGCGCCTGAGCGTGGGCGCGGTGAACGTGCGCACCGGCAATTTC
>DASVVD010000630.1:0-5043 GCA_036386715.1 Pseudoduganella sp. | reverse complement strand
GCCTGTACGGGTTTCCACTTTGCCTCCGCAGCCTGTTGCCATGCTGGTCAATGCACTCATCGTCGCCGCCACCGTCGTCCTGATGGAACTGTTCTCCATCGTCGCCCACAAGTACGTCATGCATGGCTTCGGGTGGGGCTGGCACCGTTCGCACCACGAGCCGCGCACCGGCTGGTTTGAAAAGAACGACCTGTATGCGGTGGTGTTCGCCGGCATTGCCATCGCGCTGATCTACCACGGCACGCGCGGCGCGCATCCGCTGGAGTGGATCGGTGCCGGCATGACGGCCTATGGTTTGCTCTACTTCGTGGCGCACGACGGGCTGGTGCACCGCCGCTGGCCATTCACCTACGTGCCGCGCAGCGGCTACCTGAAGCGGCTGTACCAGGCGCACCGCATGCACCACGCGGTCGCCGGCAAGGAGGGCGCCGTGTCGTTCGGCTTCCTGTACGCGCCGCCGGTGGCGCAGCTCAAGCGCCAGCTGCATGCCTTGCACCAGGGTGCACCGCGTCGTCCCGGCCAGGACGCTGCCACAGGCCGGCCGGCCGCGCCGGCATCGTCTGCAGACGCGAGCTGAGCACCGTCCCGCTGCCTTTCGCCAGCAGCCACAGCTTGGCCGCCTTCGACGTGCCCACCCGTTCGTCCCACGCATGCTGGCCGCGGTGCCGCACTTCGATGCCGATCTGCCGGTAGACGTTGCGGGCCGTGGCGATCGCCCACGCCGACCTCGGCGGCAAATCGGCAATGCCCGCGCCGGCCGAGGCGTAATACGGTTCCGCATGGTCGACCAGGCGCGCGGCCACCCTGGCCAGGGCTGCGCGGTGCCGCGGGTGCGCCACGTCGCCCGGCGCGATACCGGCTTCGCGCAGCCACCGGGCCGGCAGGTAGCAGCGCCCCATGCGCGCATCCTCGACGATGTCGCGGGCGATATTGGTCAGCTGGAAGGCCAGGCCCAGGTCGCACGCGCGGTCGAGCACCTCGGGGCGCTGCACGCCCATGATCGATGCCATCATCAGGCCGACCACGCCGGCCACGTGGTAGCAGTAGCGCAGCGTGTCGTCGATGGTTTCATAGCGCGTGTCCGCCACGTCCATCGCGAAGCCGGCCAGGTGGTCGAAAGCGAAACGGGGCGGGATGGCATGGCGCAGCGCCACTTCCTGGAATGCCGCGAAGGCCGGATCGGCCATCCGCTCGCCGGCATAGGCGCGGCGGGTCTGCTCTTCCAGGCCGGCCATCGCGTGCGCGGCATTCGCTCCTTCCGGCATGGCGACGTTGAAGCCCAGCTCCTGGCCATCGATCACGTCGTCGCAGTGGCGGCACCAGGCATACAGCATCAGCACGCTGCGCCGGATATCGGGCGAGAACAGCTTTGCCGCAGCAGCAAAACTTTTCGAACCCACCTCGATGGTGCGGGTGGCATGCTCCATCAGCGCTTCGCTCATGCCAGGCCGCCTTCCAGCATCACGCCCGCCGTGGCCTTGGCCGAGCCGATCACGCCTGGCACGCCCGCGCCGGGATGGGTGCCCGCGCCGACGAGGTATAGGTTGGCCAGTTCGCCGTCGCGGTTGTGCGGCCGGAACCAGGCGCTCTGCGTGAGGATCGGTTCCAGCGAAAACGCCGAGCCCACGTGCGCATTGAGCTCGTCGCGAAAGTCGAACGGCGTGAAGATGCGGCTGGTCACGAGCTGGCTGCGCAGGCCCGGCATGTAGCGCTGTTCCAGGTAATCGAAGATGCGGTCGCGGTAGCGCGGGCCTTCCACGTCCCAGTCGATCGGCGCGTTGCCGAGGTGGGGCACGGGGGCCAGTACGTAATGGCTGCCGCAGCCCGGTGGCGCCAGCGATGGATCGGTCACGCACGGCGCATGCAGGTACAGCGAGAAATCGTCGGCCAGCGTGTCGCCCTTGAAGATCTCGTCGATCAGGCCCTGGTAGCGCGGGCCGAAGCACACGGTGTGGTGCTGCAGCTGTTCGTGATGGTGGTCCAGCCCGAAATACAGCACGAACAGCGAGTTGCTGAAGCGCTTCTTGCCGAGCGACTTGGCCTGCGCCACGCCGCGCGGGTGCTGGCCGAGCAGGCCGGCATAGGTGTGCATCACGTCGGCGTTCGATGCCACCGCGTCCGCCTCGAAGCGGCGCCCGTCCTCCAGCAGCACGCCGCTGGCGCGGGTGCCGCTGGTTTCGATGCGCGCCACCGGCGCGTTCAGCTCGATCCGGCCGCCGATATCCTCGAACAGTTTCACCAGCGCCTGGACCAGCGCACCGGTGCCGCCGCGCGGGAACCAGACGCCCCAGCGCCGTTCCAGCGCATGGATCAGCGTATAGATGGACGAGGTGGCGAACGGATTGCCGCCCACCAGCAGCGAATGGAACGAGAAAGCCTGGCGCAGGTGCTCGTCCTGGATGAAGCGCGACACCAGGCTGTACACGCTCTGCCATGCCTTCAGCTTGGCCAGCGCCGGGCCGGCCTGGATCATGTCGCGGAACGACAGGAACGGCACGGCGCCCAGCTTCAGGTAGCCTTCCTCGAACACCGCTTCCGAATAAGCCAGGAATTTGCGGTAGCCCGCCACGTCGGCCGGGTTACGGGCATGGATCTGCCGGTCGAGCGCCTCCTGGTCGTTGGCGTAGTCGAAATGGCTGCCGTCTTCCCAGCACAGGCGGTAGAACGGCGCCACCGGCAGCATGTCGACATAGTCGGCCATGCGCCTGCCGGCGGCGGCGAACAGTTCTTCCAGCGCCGAGGGGTCGGTGATCACGGTGGGGCCGGCATCGAAGACGAAGCCCTGGTCTTCGTAGACGTAGGCGCGGCCGCCCGGCTTGTCGCGTTTTTCCAGCAGCGTGGTCTGCACGCCGCTGGCCTGCAGGCGGATCGCCAGCGCCAGGCCGCCGAATCCGGCACCGATGACAACGGCGGTTTTTGCTTTGTTCATTCGCTTTTCCTGATTTGACGGGGGTGGATGCTGCACGCGGCGGCCAGCGCCGCGCGCACGGGAACAGGCGGCTTGCCCGACACCAGGCGCGCCTTGTCGCCCAGGCCGAGCCGGCCGGCGTAGAAACGCGCGATCAAAGGTGCCGGCAGCCGGTAGAAGCGCTGCATCACGCGCCAGCGGTCGTCCGGCCGGCCGGCCAGGAACAGCATGCGGTTGAGCAGCCGGAAGAACCACTGGCCGCGCCAGGCTTCGTGCGCTTCGGCGCGAATCGCCGCCAGCAACGCCGGGGCGCGCAGGTCGGGGAGGGCAGCGATGCGGTCGGCCAGGCGCACCGCATGCGGCAGCGAGTAGCCGGTGGTCGGGTGGAACAGGCCGGCGCGCAGGCCGGCACGGGGCTGCGCGCCGGCTTCCGCCCAGAACCGCTCGAAGTCGCCGGCCAGCACGATCGGCAGCGAGCCGTGTTCCTCGCGCAGCACCTCGGCGATCCGCCAGCCGCGCGACTGCGCGTAGGCGTCGATATTGGCGCGCAGGCGCTCGGGCTCCCAGGCCGGGCCGTCGACATAATGGGTATCCTCGATCAGCACGCGGTCGGGGCCGAACGGCAGCAGGTAGACGAAGCGGTAGCCGCCCTGCTGCGCCACGCGGGCATCCATGATGACCGGCGCATCCAGCCCGTGCGGCTCGGCCAGGCGTACTTCGCGGCCGAGGAAGGTCTGGTAGCCGAGCGCCAGCGCCGCGCTGGCGGCCATGCCGGTGCCGTCGATCACGGCCGCCGCCTGCAGTGTCGCGCCGCCGGCCAGGCGCACCGACGTCGGCGTCATGGCTTCGATACGCGCGTCGACCTGCACGATGGGACCGAGGTCGCGTTCCAGCACGTCGGCAAAACGTTCCGAGGCCACGCTGGCATAGCCGCCTTCGAGCGTGCGGGAAAAGCCGGGAAACGCGACTTCATAGCGCGGCCAGCGGTGCGATACCAGGGGCGCCATCCAGGCGCGCTGGGCCGCATCGAGATCGCTGTCATGGAACGACCAGGTGTGGTTGCCGCCGATACGGGCGGCGCCCTCCAGCAGCAGGATGCGCAGTTCGGGGCGCAGGGCGCGCAGGCGCCAGGCGATCAGGCCGTTGGCCAGGCCGCCGCCGGCCAGGATCACGTCGTACTGCGGTTCATCCGGCGCGGGGTTCATGCCGTCATGCCGGCAGGCGATGCCGTGCGCAGGCGCAGGCTCTGTTCGACGATGTCGGCCGCGCGCGCCGCGCCGCCGGCACTGGCGACGGCATCGGCCATCGGCTCGAGCCGCCGGGAAAACCGGGGCTCCTGCAGCAGGCGCCGCAGCTGTGCGGCCAGGTGGCGCGGGCTGGCGAAGCGGGGCGAGGCGCGCAGCCCGATACCGGCATGGCAGATGCGCGCCGCCGCACCGGGCTGGTCGAACGCGATCGGCAGCGCCAGCATCGGCGTGCGCGCGGCAATGGCGTCCATCACCGTGTTCAGGCCGGCGTGCGTCACCACCGCGTCGGCCCGGGCCAGCACCTGCTGCTGGTCGGCAAACGCGCATACCCAGGTCGCGCCAGCCGCCTGCAGGGCGACTTCCTGGCGCGCCGACAGGCCACCGCAGTGCGCGAGGAGAAGCTGCGCGTCGAGCTGGCGGCAGGCGCGGGCAATGCGCCGGAACAGGTCGAAGCGCTGGCCCTGCAGCGTGCCGAGCGATGCGAAGATGAACGGGCGGCCCGGATCGAGGTCCGGCACCGGCACCGTCGTCGGCATGCTCTTCGGCTCACGGTGGTCACTGCCATGGCGCGCCGGATGCCGGAGCGGGCCGACATGGTGGAAATGTGCGGGCAGTGCAAGGCGCGGGAAATCGAACGCCGCCACGGTCTGGCTGATTTGCGCCAGCGGCGACAGGCATTCGTGCAGCATGCCGCGCGCCGGAATGCCGAACGCGCGGGCGCGGCGTTCGATGACGCTGCGGTGCGGCGCCATCAGCCAGTCATAGACGCGCGTGCTGCCCTCGGCCATCTGCCGCGCGCGTTCGTCGCTGCCCCAGGCGAACGGCATGACGGGCAGCGGCATGCCCGGTTCGCGATTGACGGGCAGCGCGCAGGCCACGGAGATGAAC
>DASVVD010000629.1:0-4375 GCA_036386715.1 Pseudoduganella sp. | reverse complement strand
ATTCTCAATGCCTTGCTGCTCGGCACAGCCGTATTGAATGTCCGGCGGCTTTTGAGGGAACGTGCGCTTGCCGCGGATCAGCTGAAAGAAGCGATCGCGCTGGCCGAAACGCGCAATGCCATGATGTCGGGCAGTGCCCGGCTGCTGCAGGCCCTCGATTCGGTGCAGACCCTGCAGGCCACGTCCGCTGTCTTGACACCATGCCTGACGGCCTTGTTACCCAACGCTTCGGGCACTGTCTATCTCTTCCGGGAGTCGAACGACGTCCTGGAATGCCTGGCAAGCTGGGGACCCGATGCCGCAGGTTCGGCGATCTCGGCGGAAGAATGCTGGGCGCTTCGCTTCGGCCGCGCGCATGAGCATCATGTCGAGACCGACCTGTGCTGCCACCACCTGCTCGGCGAACCGCGCAAACACCATCTTTGCATTCCGATGGTGACGCAGGGCGCGGTACTGGGCATGATGTCCGTCAAGGTCGACCAGCTCTCTGCCAGTGACTTCGCCCTGCATCGCGAACTGGTGAGCGCTCTCGCCGAACAGGTATCGCTTGCGCTATCCAATGTACGGCTCCGGGAAGCCTTGCGTGAGCAGTCGATCATCGATCCGCTGACCGACCTGTACAACCGCAGGTTCCTTGAAGAAGCCCTGAAGCGGGAGCTTGCCCGCAGTATACGGAACCAGGCATCCCTCTCCGTGATCATGCTCGATGTCGACCACTTCAAGCGCCTCAACGACACTTTCGGACATGATGCAGGCGATGCGGTGCTGAAGGCGGTCGCCGCAGCCGCAAAAGCCGCGGTTCGAAAAGCCGATCTCGTTTGCCGCTACGGCGGCGAGGAGATGATCGTGGTCCTGCCTGACTGCGCGGAAGGCATGGCAATGGAACGCGCCGAGATGATCAGGCAGGCGATCGAGGCTGTGCGGGTAGAGCATGGCGGGCGCGAGATCCCCCAGGTGACGGCTTCGTTCGGCGTGGCGAGTCATCCGGTCTTCGGACTCGACAGCGATGCGCTGGTCCGGGCTGCCGATGCGGCACTCTACGTGGCCAAGCGCCGCGGTCGAAACAACGTCCAGATGGCTGTCTAGCCCTGCCCTGCGGCTGCGACACCCCGCGGCGCGACGACACGCCGCCGTCCGCGTGCCCAAGCCGTCCGGTGTGTCTGCTACACTTGCCGGTTCATTCACCGGACAGTGCACCCGATTGATCCAGACTCCCGCCCCCGAGGGCCTGCCGCCCGTCCTTGCCGGTCCGATCCTGCGCCGCCTCGAGCCGGGCCGCCTGGTGCTGTGGCTGGTCGGTAGCGCGCCGCTCGACCTGACCCTGGTGCTTGCACCCAAGGCAGGCACGCCCCGGCGCTTGCTGCTGGACGCGCACCACTGCCGTGTGATGCGCGTCGGCCGCCACGCCTGCGTGCACCTGATCGATGTCGCGCTGCCCGAGCCGCTGCCGCAAGACACGATCATCGAGTACGACCTGCTCGTCACGCGGGACGACGGCAGCGAGGCCGGCATCGCGCATTGGGCGCCGCATCTGCTGCATGCCGGCGCGACGCGGCCGAACCTGGTGCTGCGCAGCCGCAGCGACAATATCCTGTTCGGCTCGTGCCGCAAGCCGCATCATCCCGCGCGAGACGGCCTGGCGCGTGCCGACGCCTTGCTGGCCGATCACGTCGACCGGGCCGACGAGCGGCCCGCCATGCTCATGCTGTGCGGCGACCAGGTGTATGCCGACGATGTGGCGGGCCCGATGCTGGCGGCGATCCACGCGCTGATCCGGCGCCTGGGCCTGTATGGCGAATGCCTGGAAGGCGCGGTGGTCGCCGACAGCGAGGCGCTGTACCGCCACCAGGCCAGTTACTACCGGCGCGAAGAGTTGCTGCCTGCGTTCAAGTCCAACGATGCGCTGCGCGAGCGCTTCTTCGGCGGCAGCGAAAAGCCGATCTTCACCACGGCCAACGCGCACAACCACCTGGTCACCCTGGCCGAGGTCATGGCCATGTACCTGCTGGTCTGGTCCCCCGTGCCATGGCAGCTGGTGGCGGATGCGCCGGCGCCCTTGCTGGCGCCAGGACATGCGGAGCGCTGGCGGCAGGAGTCGGCGGCGCTGGCGGGCTTTTGCCGCGACCTGCCGCGGGCGGCGCGGCTGCTGGCGCACGTGCAGACCCTGATGATTTTCGACGACCACGACGTCACCGACGACTGGAACCTGTCGGCCCAGTGGGAAACCACTGCCTACGGGCACCCGTTCTCGCGCCGCATCGTGGGCAATGCGCTGATCGCCTATATGCTTTGCCAGGGATGGGGCAACCGCCCCGACGTGTTCGGGACGGCGCTGGACGATCTGGCGCTGCTGGCCGCCACGGCCGCTGCCGATGCCGATCATCGGCTCGATGCGCCGGCCCAGGACGCGCTGATCCGGCGGCTGCTGTCGTTTCGCCAGTGGGATTTCGTCTTGCGGACCAGGCCCGCGGTCATCGTGCTCGATACCCGCACCCGGCGCTGGCGCAACCGGCGCCGGCCCGGCCATCCGTCCGGCCTGATGGACTGGGAATCGCTGACCGAGCTGCAGCACGAGCTGCTCGATGAAACGGCCGCCGTCATCGTCTCGCCGACGCCCATGTTCGGGGTCAAGCTGATTGAGGTGGTGCAAAGGGTCGCCACCTTCGCCGGCCAGGCCCTGGCCGTCGACGCCGAGAACTGGATGGCCCATCGCGGCGCGGCCAGCAGCATGCTCAATATCTTTCGCCATTCACGCACACCGGCCAATTACGTGGTCCTGTCGGGCGATGTGCATTATTCCTTCGCCTACGATGTCGAGGTGCGCGACTCGGACCGCACGCCGCATCTCTGGCAGATTACCAGCAGTGGCATCAAGAACGAATTCCCGCGCCGCCTGCTCGACTGGCTCGATCGCCTCAACCGCTGGCTGTATTCGCCGCGCTCGCCGCTGAACTGGTTTACCCAGCGCAGTGATCTCGCCATCACGCCGCGCCTGCCGGACTCGCGCCAGCATGGCGAGCGCGTCTGGAACGGCGCCGGCATCGGCCAGGTGTGGCTCGACGCGCAAGGGCGGCCGGTGCGCATCGTGCAGCACAACGCCGATGGCCGGCCGTCGACCCGGTTCCTGGCGCCGGAACAGGGAGCCTCCCTTGCGGCGGCTGCCGAGCAGCATTTGAGGAAGCACTGATAGATTCGTGGCCAGGGCGGTCATCATCTGTCCGGCCTTTTACGCAGGAACACTCCGTCAAGATCAGCTGAAGTCTACCGGCGTTCCTGCTACCGACGTCAGGCGCAAAGGCCAGACCGCGCACAGGAAGAGTACACAGGCCGGAGCAAACAGAAGGAATCCCAGGAAGTGCAATCGCTGCGCTTCCGGCGTCAGCAAGAACCACACACCTGCCGCCAGCGGCGCCGCAAGCAGGAGCGCCGCGATCGCGCGATGAAACCAGGATCCAGCCAGACGGGGCCCTGATATGGCGACATACAGGAAGCCCGAGGCCATCAGGAGCGCCACTGAAGGCACGACCAGCAGTGGCGACAAGGGAGGCACCGTGTCGCCCGGCGCAGCGCCAGCAAGCAGGGCAATCGGGATACTCGCCACCATCATGAAACAGCCGACTGTCAATGACGCGATGCGGATGGTATTGGCGAATATCGTTGCGGGTCTCATGTGGCGATAATAAACCATTGGTCTTCGCCCTGCCCTGCCGCCCGCGCATGCTACGTGCTGCCGGCCGCATGCATGGCGGGGCGCTGCGCCGCTGGCGCATCCGCCGGATACAGCCGATCCCGCAGGCGCATGAACGGGGTCTCGACGATCCGGTACAGCAGCCAGCCGCCCAGGATGCCGGCCGCCATGACCGCGGCGATGACCAGCGGCGCGCCCGGGTCGACTCCCCTGCTTTGCAGTGCCGGCCGCAGCGCCATGAACACGGGCTTGTGCACCAGGTAGATGGCGTACGACCACAGCGCCATGCTGGCTGCGCCGGGGATGCGCACGCGGTTCAGCAAGGAGGCGGGACTGAGCGCGGAACAAGTCAGCAAGGCGAAACTGGCCGCCACCAGCGAGAAACCGCAAGCCGACGCAATGAAAGGCGTGGGCTGTTCATTCATCACGCCGTAGAGCATGCCCCCTGCCGCGCCAAGGCCGGCCACCAGCAGCAGGTTCCCGTGGCGCAGCAGGCGGGCAAACGCTGCGGGATGAAAATTCTTCAGCATGGCGATCGCCACCCCCGGCAGCAATTCGTCGAAGCGGCAGAAGCTCGAGTAGTACACCGGCGCCGCGAAGACATCCTTGCCGTCCATGAAGGCCACGCCGCGCGCCGTCACGCCGGCGGCCATGGCGGCGAACAGTGCGCCCCAGAGCAGGCGCGAC
>DASVVD010000628.1:0-3789 GCA_036386715.1 Pseudoduganella sp. | reverse complement strand
TGGGCCCGGAGGGGGGCGGACGATCGAGATGACGACCAAGGATATGCTGCGCAGCCGTGCTATGCCGACCGGCGCGATATCTTGTTTATCGTTGTGGTGCCTGGATTCCCCTTCTGGCATGGCGACGGACTCTCCGGATAGGTATCATCCCTCTACCGGAGATTTTTACAGTACGTTCCCCAGTTTGCATCGACCAGCATAAAGCCAAGAACATGTCCGCATCGCCACAGCCCGAACCATCCGGCACAGCCGCCGATCCATTGCCCCTGCTGAACCCGTATCCGCAGGTCAGCGTGGTGCCGATCTTCGACGGCCACCAGTGCGTCGTCATCGACGACTTCATGCTCGAACCCGGGGAACTGGTCGATTTCGCGGCTCGCAACCACGCCGCTTTCGCCAAAGGACCGGGCAATTATTACCCCGGCCCGGAATTGCCGCTTGGCGGCGCCTTGGCGGCACGTATCCAGGACAGCTTCCTCCTGCATGCCCGTGCGCCGCTCAAGGTGCGGCGCGTCTCCGGCATGTTGGGCCGCCTGTCGCTGGTAACCCAGCGCCCCGACCAGGTCCTGCCGGGCCAGCGCCTGCCGCACCGGGATACCGCCGGCCTGCCTGCGGGCCAGGAAATGGCGGCCATGGTGCTTTATCTTTTCAAGGATGAGCGCCTGGGCGGCACCAGCTTTTTCAAGCCAAGGGTGCCACTGGCGGAGATCACGGCGCTGCTGCATGAATTGCGCCGCCAGGAGCGCGCTGGCGAAGTGGCGCCGGCGGATGTGCCGTCCACCTTTGCGATCGGTTCGACCCGCCATTTCGAAAAAATATTGACGATACCGCCGCGCTACAACCGGGCGATTTTCTACAATGGCGGACTATTCCACTCGGGTGACCTGCACTCCCCCGAACTGATGGTGAACGACCCCCGCATGGGACGCCTGACGGCCAATGCCTTCTTCCACGTGCGCATGGCCATGGCCTGAGGCGAGGCCGGAAATGAGGGCGCAGACCTCGTCATGCCTGCAAGGTGATGGGCTATTGCGGCGAGCGAACTTTCTGCGGACACAAGGCCAGCAACTTCCCATCAAATCCCGAATGGATGCTGTCGTGCTATCAGATCCGGGTCAGGCCGGGCCCTGGACTGGTAGTTCGTCGTTCTCCGGCATTCACATCAACTTCGCTTCGCCTGCTTGAACGCAGCCGAAGTAATGACCTGCCTATTGGCCCCCTGTCATGGGCCGTCCCACGCTGCCATTCATCATCCAAAGCCTCCCGATCCGCCCTTCAAATGCCCGCGTAACGAACCGATATAGACAACTTCCCCGAAGTTCTCTGCACTACGCCGCCAACTTGCGCCCTGTCCGGGACCTGCTGCATTTCACCCCCCATTTTCTACGCTTCGTCGCTTCCCGCTGCCTTTTGAAAGTTGTCTTTGTTACCTTGTATCCGTCGCCGCACATTACAGAAGAGGCGGTGACTCACCTGACCAACCATTTCGGAGAAGCAAAATGAAAAAATCGTTCATCGGCGCAGCAGCAGTCGTCCTCAGCATCCTGGCCCCTTTCGCCGCCGCACAGCAAGCAGCCCAGGTCCAGGCCCAGCCGGACCAGGCCACCGTTGCCGTCACGGCACCACGCGCCACTTACGCGCTGGGTGTCAACGAATTCACCGAGTTCGCCAATACCTACGCACTGAGCAACGGCCAGGTCGCCCAGTTCGTCCAGCGCGGCAACCACTACTACGTGCAGCTGAAGGACACGGTGCGCTCGATGCAGCGTGCCGAGAACAGCAGCCGGAAAATGGTGGCTACGCGGCTGCGCCCGGTAGGTCCCGGCGCCTTCGTGACCGACAGCGGTGCCGAACTGTCGTTCCGCGACAATGGCGACGAAGTGCGCATCAGCGGCTTCGAGCGGCTGCCGGAAGCGCGCGTGGCCGCCAACCAGATGAACGTGCAGATGATTGCCCGCCGCTGATGCCATGAGCGGCACACGACAAAAGGCCCGCATCAGCGGGCCATTTTTTTTGTCAAACCTGTATCTGGTGCGGGAAGCGTTACGCTGCCAGGCGCAGCGGTGCCGGGTCGAGGCGCTCGTGCAGCAGCGTGAACACGTCATCCTTGCTCAGCACATAGCGTTCCATCAGCACGTCCTTCAGCGATTCCATCACGTTGCGGTAGTCGCCGATCGACTTCAGCGTTTCGCTGTACAGCTCGTCCGCCTTGGCTTCCACCTGCACCAGGGTGTGCTCGCCGCTCATCTCGTTCTTGAACTGGCTGTAGTCCAGCTTGGAACGGGAATACATCGACAGGCTATTGACCATCGTGTGCAGCAGCGAGGTCGCCTTCTGGATGTCGTTCTGGCTGCCTACCGAGATGCCGCGGGCACCGTAGAACAGCTCTTCCGCTGCAACGCCGCCGTAAAGCTGCATCACGTCGCGTTCCATCTCTTCCAGCGTGCGCAGCGACATGTCGTCACCGGCGGAAAGCACGTAGCCCAGCGCGTTCAGCTTCGACACCGATTCCGTGCTGATCTTCAGCAGGTGCGATTTTTCCTTCACTTCGTCCAGCGTCAGGCCGGCGCGCAGGAACGGATCGATCTGCATGAAGAAGTGGCCCAGTTCGTGCAAGGCGATACGTTCGCGCTGGCGGGTCTTCTCGGCCGTGGTGGCACGGTCGGTCAGGCCAATCGTGGCGCGTTCGAAGGCACGGAACATCAGGTCGGTATTGATCACCTGCTTGTCCTGGATCGACAGCAGCGAGGCGCGGTCGACAACGGTTTCCAGCAGGGCCGGCGACAGGTTCTGGGTGATCTCGGCAACCTGGTCCAGGTTCATGTCGTTCCAGTCCACCAGGCCGTCTTCCTTGCGCTTCAGGAACGAGTTCAGCAGTTCCTTGCGTTCGGCCTTGTTCGGCAGGCGGAAGTTGATCTTCACGGAGAAGCGGCGCAGCATTGCTTCATCCATCTGGGAATTGTTGTCGTCGAAGTTCGATGCCACCACCCAGATCACGCCTTTGCCTTCGTCGCTCTTCACGCCGTCCAGCAGGCCCAGCAGGGTGTTGGCGGTATCGTCTTCCCACTTCTTCTCGCCGCGGCCGCGGGGCATGAACAGCGCCTGCGCCTCGTCGAGGAAGATGATGCAGTTGCCGCGTGCGGCAGCCTTGCGGTACAGCGCGTTCAGCGCTTTCGAACCGCCGCCGATATAGCCCGATTCCAGTGCCGAGCCGGAGGCCGAGATCAGCGGGTAGCCCAGGCGCTTGGCCAGGTAACCGGCCAGCTTGGTCTTGCCGGTACCGGCAGGGCCCGTCAGCATCACGTTGAACGGCTTGTCGATGTTGTGCTGCTTGTAGACCGCGCGGTTGCGGATCATGTCTTCCAGGTGCAGGACTTCCTGCTTGATGTCTTCCATGCCGATCAGGTCGTCCATCGAGCCCTTCAGCTTGTCCGGGGTGATCACGGAAGCGGACGCGCCGCCCATGCCCGGGATACCGAACTTCAGCACGAACAGCAGCAGCGTCACGAGGAAGATGTCGAACGCATGGCGCTGCAGGAAGGCGCTGACGTTGGCCATTGCGCCGCCGTCATCGAGCAGCACCGCCTTGTGCTCCGACAGGTACTCTTCCTTGGCGATTGCATATGGCAGGTTGTTGCGCAGCAGGACCTCGCGCTCCAGGCTCAGGTGGGAGGTGCTTGGCACCTTCACCACGTGCAGCTGGGCCGAATCCTTGAACTTGTAGATATAGCGGGGCGAGTCCGACAGCGGGCGGGCGATCAGCAGGTAATCGAGCCGCGCACGCTGGTC
>DASVVD010000627.1:0-4110 GCA_036386715.1 Pseudoduganella sp. | reverse complement strand
TCAGGTTGAGCAGGAACGCGGCGATCAGGCTGATCGCGATGAAGATGGGGCTGACAGGCAGCAGGATGTACTGTGGACGGTTCATCGGCTCTCCCTCGGTACCGTGGGTGTGGTGGCACCGGTTGCCGGCACGGGGGTGCGTGGTACGGGCGTTGCCGGTTTGGCCGCCCGGGACGGCACTTGCGAGGCAGCCGGCGCTGTAGTCGGCGAGGCAGCAGCGGGCTGCGCTGGTGCCGCGGGCCGCAGGCCGGGCGTCGTGGCCGCTGCTGGCACAGCCACCGGCGCGACCGCCACGGGAGTGGCGCCCGCCGCAGCGGCAGGCATGGCAGCGGTGTCGGCCGGTTTTTTCTTCTTCACGGGCTTGACCGCCTCTTCTTCCACCGGCCGCGGTGCAATGTCCGGCGGCGACGTCAGGATCAGCAGTTGCGTGTTGCGCTCGATGCCGGCCAGCGGCTGGCACACGACGCGGCCGAACATGCCGTTCGCGCTGTTTTCCACCTGCGTGACGCGCGCCACCGCCAGGCCGGCCGGGTAGACGCCATCGATGCCGGAGGTGATCAGGATATCGCCGACGACCACGTCGGCGTTCGGCGCCATGAAACGCAGGTCGAGGTTGCCGGACTGGCCGCGGCCATAAGCCACGCTGCGCAGGCCATTGCGCAGCACCTGCACGGGGATCGCCTGCTCCTTGTCGGTCAGCAGCGTGACTTCGGACGTAAACGGAAACACACGCGTGACCTGGCCGACCACGCCCTGGTTGTCGATCACCGGCAATCCGGCCGTCACGCCTTGCTGCGTGCCGCGGTTCAGGATCACCTTGCGGGTAAAGACATCGCGCGCGTCGTACAGGATCTCGGCCAGCATCGTCTTGCCCGGCACTTTTTCCTGCGCTTCGAGCAGCTTGCGCAGCTGCGCGTTCTCGGCCTGCGTGAGCTGGGCCTGCTGCAGCGTCTGCGCCATGGCGATCTGCTGCGTCTTGAGCTCGCGCACCTGCCTTTCCAGTCCGGACAGCGTGGAGAAATACGTGCCCACGCCGGCCAGCGCATCACGCGGCAGCATGGCCACCACCTGCAGCGGGTACAGCACGGTACCAACGACCTGGCGCACCACGGTCAACGCGCCCATCCGTGAGTCGAACAGCAGCAACGCGATCGAGATGCACGCGCAAATCATCATCTTGGCGCGCGCGGATGCCCCTTGCTTGAAGAGTGGCGGCGGACTGTATTCCATAAATCCTGAAAGGACATGAGCGGCCCGTGGGGCCAAAAACCGGGGCACGGGCCGCTCGGGTATTGCCTGTTGCTAGCGCCTGGTGCCGGTCACCCGCAGGAGAAAACCGGCCCCACGTTCGTGGCAACGATCACTCGTAGGAGAAGATCGATCCCAACTGGTCCATCCGTTCGAGCGCCATGCCGGAACCGCGCACCACGCAGGTCAGCGGGTCTTCGGCCACCAGCACCGGCAGCCCGGTTTCTTCCATCAGCAGGCGATCCAGGTCGCGCAGCAGCGCGCCGCCGCCCGTCAGCATCATGCCTTTTTCGGCGATGTCCGCGCCCAGTTCCGGCGGCGTCTGCTCCAGGGCATTCTTCACGGCCGACACGATATTGTTCAGCGGATCGGTCAGCGCTTCCAGGATCTCGTTCGAAGAGATCGTGAACGAACGGGGGATGCCTTCGGACAGGTTGCGGCCCTTGACTTCCATTTCCTTCACTTCGGAACCCGGGAACGCGGAGCCGATCGCCTTCTTGATCGCCTCGGCCGTCTGTTCGCCGATCAGCATGCCGTAGTTGCGGCGGATGTAGTTGACGATCGCCTCGTCGAACTTGTCGCCACCCACCCGCACCGAGCCCTTGTAGACCATGCCGCCCAGCGAGATGATGCCCACCTCGGTGGTGCCGCCGCCGATGTCGACCACCATCGAGCCGGTGGCATCCGAGACCGGCAGGCCGGCGCCGATCGCCGCGGCCATCGGTTCTTCGATCAGGTAAACCTGCGAAGCGCCGGCGCCCAGTGCCGATTCACGGATCGCGCGGCGTTCCACCTGGGTCGAGCCGCACGGTACGCAGATGATGATGCGTGGCGACGGGCGGAAGAATTTCGAGTCGTGCACCATGCGGATGAACTGCTTGAGCATCTGCTCGGTCACGGTGAAGTCGGCGATCACGCCATCCTTCATCGGCCGGATCGCCTCGATGTTGCCGGGCACCTTGCCCAGCATCTGTTTGGCTTCCTTGCCTACCGCCTGGATCGTCTTCTTGCCATTCGGGCCGCCTTCCTGGCGGATCGCAACCACCGAGGGCTCATCGAGCACGATGCCCGAACCGCGAACGTAGATGAGGGTATTTGCCGTGCCGAGGTCAATGGCCAGATCGGACGAGATGTACCTGCGTAAAAAACCAAACATGAGTATCCTGTAGCGCTGCCCGCGCGTGGGCGATTGTCGAATTGTCCTGTGCTGCGTGCCATGCGATGCGGCGCTGTATGAGGTGTCCTGGGCGCGGGGTCCTGCCGGACGCGGCGGCCGCCGGGATGCCGGCAACGCATCAACCCGGCATTCTACCTTATAATTCACGGGCTATTTGCCCTGAATCCACTCAAATGTGCGGACCCCGAAGCCAGTGTTTATGCTGGTTTGCCGGGGTTTTAGGGCCGAATTGGCCGATCTTACAAAAGTCTTAAAAGTCTTATCGAACCCAACTCCTGCGCTTCGCGCCCCCGACCATGTCCCTGACACTTACCGACGTAAACCGTATCGCCAAGCTGGCGCAACTGGAAATGGACGAACAGCATTCCACGGCGATGCTGGACAAGCTGAATGGCATTTTCGCGCTGGCCGAGCAGATGCGGGCCGTCGATACCGACGGCGTGCCGCCGCTGGCGCACCCGCTGGCCGCGCACATGCAGGTCGCGCTGCGCCTGCGCGAAGACGTGCCCACCGAACCGAACCGCCGCGACGATTACCAGCAGGTCGCGCCCAGGACCGAGGACGGCCTGTACCTGGTGCCGAAGGTGATCGACTAAATTCATCCATCCTGCCGCATCGACGGCGGGACCGCAGACAACATCATGATCCATACCAAGACCCTCAAAGAGCTGTCCGCGCTGCTGCAGTCGAAAGAGATTTCAGCCACCGAACTGGCCACGCATTACCTCGACCGTATCGAAGCGAGCGACCTGAATGCCTTCCTGCATGTCGATCGCCAGCTCACGCTGGCCCAGGCCGCGGATGCGGATGCCCGCATCGCCGCCGGCAACGCGCACGCGCTGACCGGCGTGCCGGTTGCCCACAAGGATATTTTCGTCACCCGCGGCTGGCGCTCCACCGCCGGCTCGAAAATGCTGGCCGACTATGTGAGCCCGTTCGATGCCACCGTGGTCGAGAAGCTGCAGGGCGCCGGCATGGTTCACCTGGGCAAACTCAATTGCGACGAGTTCGCGATGGGATCGTCGAATGAGAACTCGGCCTTCGGCGCCGTCAAAAACCCGTGGGACAACAAAGCCGTGCCCGGCGGGTCTTCCGGCGGTTCGGCCGCGGCCGTCGCCGCGCGCCTGGCGCCGGCCGTGACCGGCACCGACACGGGCGGCTCGATCCGCCAGCCCGCTTCGTTCTGCGGCATCACCGGCATCAAGCCGACCTATGGCCGCGCCTCACGCTACGGAATGATCGCGTATGCCTCCAGCCTGGACCAGGCCGGGCCGATGGCGCGCACGGCGCAGGACTGCGCCATCCTCCTGAGCGCGATCTGCGGTCCGGACCCGGATCGGGATTCGACGTCGCTGGACCTGCCGGCGGAGGATTTCACGCAGGCGCTCGATGGTTCCATCGACGGTTTGCGCATCGGCGTGCCGACCGAGTTTTTCGCCGAAGGGTTGGCGCCGGACGTGCGCACCGCGATCGACTCTGCGCTGAAACAGTACCAGCAGCTCGGCGCTACGCTGGTTCCCGTCAGCCTTCCGCGCACCGAACTGGCGATTCCGGTGTACTACATCATCGCGCCGGCCGAAGCGAGCTCCAACCTTTCGCGCTTCGACGGCGTCAAGTTCGGCCATCGGGCCCGCCAGCACGGCGACTTGCTGGACATGTACAAGAAGACCCGTGCCGAAGGTTTC
>DASVVD010000626.1:0-3330 GCA_036386715.1 Pseudoduganella sp. | reverse complement strand
CTTCTGGATCATTGCCGGGATCGTGGCCGCGTTTACCTGCGTTGCCGGCTGGTTCGTACTGCGCCGCCGGCGTGAAGTGGAGTGATCACAGACTACGCACGAGGCCGTGTCCGATGTGGGGTCACACCCCGACATAGACACGAACTCGGCTATATCCTGTGGTACAGCCCGTGTCCGTGTCGGGGTGTGACCCCAAGGTGGACACGGGCTGGGCTGTGGCGGCTACTTTTCGGCGGCGTAGGGGTCGGCGTAGCCGAGGGTACCGAGCAGTTCGGTCTCGAGGCTTTCCATCTCCTCGGCCTCGTCATCCTCTTCATGGTCGTAGCCCTGCGCGTGCAGCACGCCGTGCACGATCAGGTGCGCCGTGTGTTCCTCGACCGATTTCTTCTGTTCCAGCGCTTCGCGCTCGAGCACGTCGGTGCACAGGATGATGTCGGCGCGCGTCGGTTCGTCGTCGGCGATCTCTTCGCCTTCGTTGTAGGCGAACGTGAGCACGTTGGTGGCGTAGTCCTTGCCGCGGTAGGCGAGGTTCAGCTGCTGGCCCTCGGCCGCGTCGACGAAGCGGATCGTCAGCTCGGCGGGGGCGAGCAGCGCGGCCTTGACCCATTTGCGGACCAGCGGACGCGTGATGGTTTCCTGCAGGCGCGTGTCGGCATACTGCACCGACAGCGTGAGTTTATTTTTTTCGGGCATTGCGGGTGGCGGTCTTGACGGGTTTCAGCAGTGGCGCGATGTCGGCGGTGCTCTGGTGCGCACTGTCGTAGGCGTCGACGATGCGGGCCACCAGCGGGTGGCGCACCACGTCTTCGCTGGAGAAGTGCGAGAACGCAATGCCGCGCACGTCGTGCAGCACCTGCACCGCGTCGACCAGGCCGCTCCTCTGGCTTTTCGCCAGGTCGACCTGGGTGACGTCGCCGGTGACCACGGCCTTGCTGCCGAAGCCGATCCTGGTCAGGAACATCTTCATCTGCTCGACGGTGGTGTTCTGCGCCTCGTCCAGGATCACGAACGCGTGGTTCAGCGTGCGGCCGCGCATGTAGGCCAGCGGGGCCACCTCGATCACCTGCTTCTCGAACATCTTCTGCGTGCGGTCGAAGCCCAGCAGGTCGTACAGCGCGTCGTACAGCGGGCGCAGGTAGGGGTCGACCTTTTGCGCCATGTCGCCGGGCAGGAAGCCCAGCCGCTCGCCCGCTTCCACCGCCGGCCGGGTCAGGATGATGCGCTTGACCGCGTCGCGTTCGAGCGCGTCGACGGCGCAGGCCACGGCGAGATAGGTCTTGCCGGTGCCGGCCGGGCCAACGCCGAAGCTGATGTCGTGTTCGAGGATGTTGCGCAGGTAGCGGATCTGGTGCGGCGTGCGGCCGCGCAGGTCGCTGCGGCGCGTCTTCAGCACCGGGCTGGCGATCTCGGGGTCGTAGAAGGGCGGCTCTTCGGCACTGTCGCCATCCGGCACCGCGGCGCTGGTGCGCTGCTCGACGAGGCCCAGTTGCACCTCCTCGATCGGCACGGCCTTGTCGGCCACCGCGTAGAATTTTTCCAGGATCTGCACGGCCCGCTCGGCATTGGTGCCGCTGACGATGAATTTCTCGCCGCGCCGGAAGATCGTGACATCGAGCGCCGCCGAAATCTGGCGCAGGTTTTCATCCAGGGGGCCGCACAGGTTGGCCAGCCGCGTGTTGTCCAGTGGTTCCGGGATGAAGTAATGCGGCTGTACGGGAATCTTTGTTTTCAATGGTTCGGTCAGGGCAGTTGGATGGGCGCGGCACAATGCACGCACCCGGCTCGTTTAAAACCGATCAGGCAAGCTCGCCGCGCAGGGAATAGGCCAGGCTTTCCGTGATCAGGACGTCCACCATCTTGCCATGCAGCGCGGTGGACGTGTCGCCACCATCGAACAGCACGGTGCGGGTGTTGCCGGCACGACCCGCCAGCTCGGTGCCGCCATTCTTCGACGGGCCCTCGACCAGCACACGCATCGTCCTGCCCACCATCGCTGCGCTGTGCCGTTTCGTGTTGGCATCGATCAACGCCTGAAGCCGCTGCAGCCGCGCCAGTTTCACGTCGTGCGGGGTGTCGTCCGCCAGGTTCGCGGCCGGCGTGCCGGGGCGCTTGCTGAAGATGAAGCTGAACGAGTTGTCGAAGTCCACGTCCTGTATCAGTTTCATCATCGCTTCGAAATCCTGCTCCGTCTCGCCGGGGAAGCCGACGATGAAGTCGGACGCGATCGTGATGTCCGGGCGCACCGCCCTGACCTTGCGGATGATCGACTTGTATTCGAGCGCGGTGTAGCCGCGCTTCATCGCACCGAGGATCTTGTCCGACCCGTGCTGGGCAGGCAGGTACAGGTGGTCGGCCAGTTGCGGAATGCGCGCGTAGCAGTCGACCAGGCGCTGCGTGAATTCCTTCGGGTGACTGGTCACGAAGCGGATCCGCTCGATGCCGGGAATCCCGGCCACGTATTCGATCAGCAGCGCGAAGTCGGCCTGCTGGCCGTCCGCCATCTGGCCACGGAACGCGTTGACGTTCTGCCCCAGCAGCATCACTTCCCTGACGCCCTGCGCCGCCAGGCCGGCCACTTCGGTCAGCACGTCGTCGAAGCGGCGCGACACTTCCTCGCCGCGGGTATAGGGCACCACGCAGTAGCTGCAGTACTTGCTGCAGCCTTCCATGATCGAAACGTAGGCGAACGCGCCATCGACCCGCGCCGGCGGCAGGTGATCGAACTTCTCGATTTCGGGGAAGGTGATGTCGACCTGCGGCTTGCCGCTGTGGCGGCGCAGCTCGATCATCTTCGGCAGCCGGTGCAGCGTCTGCGGGCCGAACACGATGTCCACCTGCGGCGCGCGCTTGACGATGGCGTCGCCTTCCTGCGAAGCCACGCAGCCGCCCACGCCGATCAGCAGGTCGGGGTTGGCTTCCTTGAGCTTGCGGAACACGCCCAGGTCGGAAAACACTTTTTCCTGTGCCTTTTCGCGCACCGAGCAGGTGTTGAGGAGAATGACGTCGGCGTCTTCGGGTGTGGCGGTACGTACCAGGCCATCCGTGGCGCCGAGAAGATCCGCCATCCTGTCCGAGTCGTACTCGTTCATCTGGCAGCCGAAGGTCTTGATGAAAACTTTTTTCTGCATGGCCGGCAGTTTACCGTAATTCACCCGGGTAGCCGCGAGAAACAGCTATTCAAATGCAATGGTTCAGTCATTTAGATGCCAGCCGGCATGCGGCTTTCCGGCTCATCAATGGCGATTTGATAACTCTGTCACCGCAGGGGGTGACTGTTGTAACAATTTCCCATGGGTTCTATCGTGCGCTGTCTGCCGTTCCCGTGTGTTG
>DASVVD010000625.1:0-6395 GCA_036386715.1 Pseudoduganella sp. | reverse complement strand
GACGGCGTCGTCACGCAGCTGAACATCGAGCAGGGCGGCAAGTTCGAAGTGTCGAACGCGGAAACGCTGCTGGGCCAGCTGTAAGACCAATGTTGTATGGGCATGGCGCGGCTCGCCGCCCCATGCCGCACGATGGCGCCTCGGGCGCCATCGTCGTTTCTGCTGTTCCTTCCATTCCTGCTGTTCCTGCCTGTCTCAGCGCGCCGCCTTCCTGCGCCGCGCCACGGCACCGACCAGCGCCAGCCCGCCGAGCAGCATGCCGTACGTGGCCGGTTCCGGTACCGCGCTCACCACCGAACTGCCGCCGATGACCCCTTCGGTGTACAGCGAGGCCACGGTCTCGCTGCCGGTCCAGTTCGCAAAGCTGACCGACAGCTGGCCATCCCAGTGCTGGCTGTCGCCGAACACATTGCCGGCATCGTCGAGCCGGTAGCCGGCGACCAGCTCCTGCCACTGCTCGTCGATGACATTGGCGCCGTCGGCGTCGAGGCCGTCGAACGCCATCAGGATGCGGCCCATCGCCCGCTCGCCGTTGCCCGCACCATCCAGGCCCACCGTGGTGGCCACGTCGATGCTGGCGTCGAACGTGACCGTGACCCTGGTATTGGCGGCCACCTGCACGTTCATCGACGTGTACGGCGCGGCCGTCGCCCCGTATTCGCCGTAGCCGGTGGCGCTGCTCAGCGCGCCGCCGTCCAGCGCGATGGCCGAATAGCCGACGATCGACGACTGCCCGGCGATCGTGGCGGACGAATGCGCGATCGTGGTGCCGACACTGGCGGACAGCGCGCTGGCGCCGTGCGTGCCCAGTCCCGCGTACGCATCGTTGCTGTAGCCCGGATCGAAGCCGCCGGCACCCAGGTTCAGGTAAGGCTGGCTGCCGTACAGCATGGTGGCCGACGCGGCGATGCCGTCGTTCAGGTCGAGATCGGTCAGGGTGATCGTCACGCCGTTGATATGCAGGCTGCTGGTGGCGCCGGCAAAGGCGCCGGAAGCGGCGAGCAGCAGGCCGGTGGCCAGCAGGAGGCGCTTCATGCGGCCTCCCTTGCCGGGCGGCGGCGCGCGATGGCGCCGACCAGGCCCAGGCCGGCAACGAGCATCATGCCCGTTGCCGGTTCGGGAACGGCGGAGACGGCGGAATGCCCGAAGGCGCGTGCTTCGGCGGTAAGGAAACCATCGGCGCTGGCGCCGGTGGCATTGCTGAACGAGACGGCCAGCAGGCCGCTCCACGACTGCGCGTCGCCGTGCACGTTGCCGGCACCGTCGAGTGTGTAGCTTGCGGTGGCGATGCGCTCGTCGTCATCCCATACGATGCTGCCGCCGGCATCGGGGCCGCCCACGCTGAGCTGGACAAGGGCGCCGCCGGCTTCGTCCCAGCCGGTGCTCGGGTCGCCGCCGGTGGAGGTGGTGCCTTGCGCCCAGCCGCTGGCCGAGAACTGCACGGCCGTATTGGCGGAGAGCGTGAAGCCTGCCCATGCCGACAGCGCCGTCACATCATACGAACCGCGTGCCGCGGCGCCGCTGCCGGCCTGGCCTTGCGCGGCCAGCGCCGAGAAACCGGCGCCGGCCAGCCCGGCGATGCTGCCGCTGGCCGAGGCCATCGCGATGTCGCGGCCGGCCGCCACCGATGACGCCGCGCCCAGGCCCTGGCTGCGGAATTCGCGGAAGCTTTCATCGTTCGCCGTCCATGAGCGCAGCTCGCCGCTGACAGTGCCGCCGGTGTTGCCGCCCGCATCGGGGGCGAACACGATCGACGGGGTAATGCCATCGTTCGGATCCAGGTCCACCAGCGTGATCGTGACCGCCCCGAGCCCGCTCGCGCTCGTGGCGGAAGCGAAGGCGCCTTGCGCCATACCTGCCAGCACGGATGCTGCCAGCAGGTGGAATGCCAGGTTTTTCATTGCAACTCCATTGATTGTTGGGAATTTGATTATGCGGAGCGGCAGGAGGGCTTGCGGTAGCGCTACCTCGACGGTTACAAAGTTATTGGCGGCAATAATTTATCGGGGTAATTCTCATGAGCGCAGTGCAAGTTCGGCGAAATACATGTAACAGCACGTATGACGACAGCTCAACGTTGCCCGGCCAGCCCGGCAGGCAAACGCGCAAGGCGGCCCGCAGGCGCATTTAACGATGCTGCGCAGTGGCAACGTTGTAAATCGGCCGCGCCTGTTACAACTTCGCCGGCGCACATGGAAAGGCCCCGGACGCGCCGGGGCCAGAGGGGTAATGCAGGTCTATTCCCGATGGCAGATGCGGTGCGCACCCTGCCTGTGCATTGCACTACGCTGCCGGTTTCCCGGCGCGGCTGCGCTTCTTCGGCGCCAGCATCAGGCCGGTGCAATTGGGCGCGCCGCAGCGGCAGGCAAAGGCTTTCTTGACGGCCGGTGTATGGCGCTCGTCATAGATCAGGCCGTAGTTGTAGCGCAGCTCCTCGCCCTTTTCGATGTCGCGCAGGGCATGGATGAAGACGCGGTCGTCCTCTTCCATGGCCTCGCAGTTCGGGTCGCAGGAATGGTTGATGAAGCGCGAATCGTTGCCGCCGGCGCCGCCGTCGATCAGCAGGCCGTTATTGAGCGTGAAGAAGAACGTGTGGTTGATCGGCCCGCCTTTTTCGGCGGTGCGGCGGCAGGTTTCATCCCAATCGACGATTTCGCCGGTGTATTCGATGATGCGGGTGCCGGCCGGGATCTTGCGGCGGGCAAACACGCCCTTGCCGTGGATCGGCGAATCGTGCACGTCAAAAAGGGCGGGAGGGTTTTTCTTGGTGGCGGGCGTGGTCATTCGAATATCATACCTTGCCGCCATCGCGCACGGTTCAGCCCCTTCGCGACAATATTGCGCAAGTTTTTCTGGCCTGACGCTCTACAATGATCGACCCGCCACGACATGGACCGCTCTTGAAACAGCACGCCAAGGAAAACCTGCACAGCATCTACGCCATGGTCGCCGCCGTGGCGATGTTTTCGATCATGGATACCGCGATGAAGCTGCTCGCCGCCCGCTATCCCGCCATGCAGGTCACGGTGCTGCGCGCGTTTTCGTCGATGCCGCTGGTGTGCGCCTTCGTGGCCTGGCGCGGCGGGTTCCGCGGCATTTTCAGGGTGAGCTGGCCGCTGCACCTGCTGCGCGGCGCGCTGGGCATCGGCATGCTCACCATGTTCGCCTACGGGCTCAAATCGCTGCCGCTGTCGGAAGCGTATTCGGTGTTCTTCATCGCGCCCGCGCTGATCACGGCGCTGTCGGTGTTCATCCTGAACGAGCGCGTCGACGCCACCCAGTGGCTGGCGATCGGTGTGGGCCTGGTCGGCGTGCTGGTGGTGCTGCGTCCCGAGGGCACCAGTTTCATTTCCGTGGCCGGGCTGGCGATCCTCGGTTCGGCGGCCTGCTATGCCGTCTCGGCGATCGCCAGCCGGATACTGTCGCGCACCGATTCGAACGAGCAGATCATGTTCTGGCTCCTGGTCATGATCGGCGGCGGCGCGTTGCCGCTCGCCTGGCCGGCCTGGGTGCCGCTGCAGTGGGCCGACTGGCCCGTGATCGCCATGCTGGCCCTGTCCGGATTCTTCGGCCAGCTCGCGATCACCAAGGCGTTCAGCATCGGCAAGGCGTCTATCGTGGCGCCGTTCGAATACACGGCGCTGGCCTGGGGCGTGGCGATCGACTGGGCCCTGTGGAACACGCTGCCCGACCGCTGGACCCTGCTGGGCGCCGCGATCATCATCGGCAGCGGCATCTACCTGGTGCGGCGCGAGGCCGTGCACAAGGAGGCCGAACACCCCTGAACACCCCTGGACACCGCATGTTGTCCGGGATTTATGGCTTATGGGGGAGGGAACGCGGCCCCGGTAAAGCCGATATAATCATGAAATGAAACAACGTACCATCAAAGAACAAGTCCGCACGACCGGTGTCGGCGTGCACTCCGGCACCAAGGTCGAGCTGACGCTGCGCCCGGCGCCGCCCGATACCGGCATCATCTTCGCCCGCGTCGACATCGACCCGCCGGTGGTGTTCCCGGTCAGTCCCCTGGCCATCGGCGATACCCGCATGGCCACGGTGATGATCAAGGACGGCGCCCGCGTGTCCACGATCGAACACCTGATGTCCGCCTGCGCGGGCCTGGGCATCGACAACCTGTACATCGACGTGACCGCCGAAGAGATCCCGATCATGGATGGTTCGGCATCGTCGTTCGTCTACCTGTTGCAGCAGGCCGGCCTGGCGGAGCAGGAAGCGCCGAAGAAATTCATCCGCATCAAGAAGCCGGTCGAAGTGCGCGAAGGGCAGGGCGCCGGCGAAAAGTGGGCACGGCTGGTGCCGCACAATGGTTTCAAGCTGGACTTCTTCATCGAATTCAATCACCCGGCCGTCGACGGCACCGCGCAGCGCGCGCTGATCGATTTCGGCAGCCAGTCCTATATCCAGGCGGTGGCGCGGGCACGCACGTTCGGCTTCATGCAGGACGTGGAAATGCTGCGCGGGATCGGCCTGGCGCGCGGCGGCTCGCTCGAAAACGCCATCGTGATGGACGAGTACCGCATCCTCAATCCCGACGGCCTGCGCTACGACGACGAATTCGTGCGCCACAAGATCCTCGATGCGATCGGCGACCTGTATGTGATCGGTCACCCGCTGGTGTGTGCCTACGAGGCCCACAAGTCCGGCCATGCGCTGAACAACAAGCTGCTGCGCGAGCTGCTGGCCAATCCGGATGCCTACGAGATCGTCACCTACGCATCGGCCGAACAGGCGCCGCCGTCGTACGCCAGGCAGCTCGACCAGGAATGGTCATACAATTAAGTGACTGATATGGGGTGATGGGAGGTTTATGGCATGCATGCCATATTCCGTTCCGCAGGCGCGGAACATGTTCCGCGAAACCCCTGCTGCACTATCGCCGGTGCGCCACCAGGTTGCGCAGCGCTGCGATCAGCGTCGCGTTCTGCTTGCTGGGCTCGAGTGCCTCGGACAATTGTGCGAACGACTCCACGCCCACCTCGGGAATGACGAGCTGGCGCCGCTCCACGGGCGGCGTGGTCATGGCCTTCATCATCTGCACCTTCAGGCGGATATTGTCAATCTGCCACCCTTTTTTTGCGAGCGCGTCTTGCAATTTTGGCAATTGCTGTTTAAGCTTGGCGGCCAGCGACGCGTTCGGTGTCGACAGCACGAGCTGCCCGGCCTCGAACGACAGGATTTCGCAAAAGCTGAACGCGGTAGGCAGGACCTTCGCACAGTCCTGCTGCAGTCTGGCCATGCGCTCCACGGCCGGCAGCAGCGCCGCAAGCCGGTCGTGACGGCGCAGGAAGTCCGTGGCTTCGACAGCATTCCGGTACTGGTTGGGGGAGTTGAATCGCATGCGCGAAACATAGCATAGCCGCGCCGGGCTTGCATCAACGGCGTATCGGCGGCATATCGGCATCAGGATTGCCGGGCAATGATGGCGTGGGCGGCAGGGCGGCTTGCAATTTGCATTCTGGCTATTGTCTTTCCAGTGGGCCATCCCCAAGTACCCCCGTGCTAAAATCATGGTCTTTTGCCACAGGCTCTGGGCGAGGTCGCGAAGCGAGCTTTTTTAAACGGCGTTTATTCAAAGAATTCAAGCATGTCCTTACTGACCGCGATTTTCGGCAGCCGTAACCAGCGGCTGCTCAAGCAATACCAAAAAACCGTCAAAGCGATCAACGCTCTCGAACCCGAGTACGAAAAGCTGTCGGACGCCGAATTGCAGGCGAAAACGCCCGCCCTGAAGGCTCGCGTCGCGGCCGGCGAAACGCTGGACGACCTGTTGGTGGAAGCCTTCGCGGTCTGCCGCGAAGCATCCAAGCGCGTCTACAAGATGCGCCACTTCGACGTGCAGCTGCTCGGCGGCATGGTGCTGCATTACGGCAAAATCGCCGAGATGCGCACGGGCGAAGGCAAGACGCTGACGGCAACCCTGCCGGCCTACCTGAACGCGCTGTCCGGCAAGGGCGTGCACATCGTGACCGTCAACGATTACCTGGCCCAGCGCGATGCCGAAAGCATGGGCAAGCTGTACCGCTGGCTGGGCATGACCACCGGTGTCAACCTGGGGCAGATGGAGCACTCGGTGAAGCAGCAGGCGTACGCCGCGGACATTACCTACGGTACCAACAACGAGTTCGGTTTCGACTACCTGCGCGACAACATGGTGTTCGACATCAACGACCGCGTGCAGCGTGGCCTGAACTATGCGATCGTCGATGAAGTGGACTCGATCCTGATCGACGAGGCGCGCACGCCCTTGATCATTTCCGGCCAGGCCGAGAACCATACCGACCTGTACCACAAGATCAACACCGTGCCGAAGATGCTGACCCTGCAGATCGGCGAGGAAAAGCCGGACGGCAAGGGCGGCGTCGAAGTGCCGG
>DASVVD010000624.1:0-1645 GCA_036386715.1 Pseudoduganella sp. | reverse complement strand
TCCGCATCGCGCACGGCCCAGCCGGTGCCCGGCGTGGCGATCATCACCGGATCCCAGTACAGCATGCCCAGCACGCGGTCGGTGCGGCGCAGCGCGCCGAGCAGCTCGTCGATGAAGGCGGCCTGGCCTTCCGGGGAGCTCATCGAAGCGGGGTACGGGCCGTTGTCGGCCAGTTGGCCGGCATGGCCGTTCGGCAGCGTCGGCGACCAGTTGAAGCCGGCCTCCATCACGAACAGGTCGCGGTCGTAATGCGTGGTGATCTCTTTTGCAAAGGCGGTGAGCTGGGCCACGTTGCGCTTGGTCCAGAACGGATAGTACGAGGCGCCGATCACGTCCCACTGCACGCCCAGCTTCTGCAGGTGATCGAAATAGTGGCGGTACTTGGCCACGTTGCCGCCGTCGTCCAGGTGGATGATCACCCGGCTCGATGGCGACACGGCCTTGACGCCGTCGTAGCCGGCCTGGAACAGCGCGCCGAGGCGCGGCCAGTTCTGGTCCAGCGTCTTGCCTTCCAGTTTGCCGTACGGGTACAGCATGCCGCCTTCGGTTTCATTGCCGATCGAGACGAATTGCGGCGTGGTGCCCTGCGCCTTCAGGGCCTGCATCACTTCGCGCGTGCGTTCGAACACGAGCCCGCGCAAGCGCTCGAAGCGGGCGTTGTCATCGGGCAGCTTGTCCAGTTCGGCGCGCCATCGGGCCGGCACGATCTGCGTCTTGCTGTTGGTCCAGAAGTCGCTGTAGTGGAACGTCAGCTCGATCTGCATGCCGAGGTCGGCGCTACGGCGCGCCATCTTCAGCAGGTCCGGCAGGTCCATCGAGCCGGCCGGCCAGTGCCAGCCTTCGTTGCCGGTACCCGGACCCGGGCCTTCGTACAGGCGCAGGCGGGCCACGTTATGGCCGGCTTCGCGCAGGATCTGCAGCGCGTCGCCCGGCTTGCCCTGGCGGTCGCTGAACACGGCGCCATGGCGTTCCATCAGCGGCAGCACCGAATAATCGCCCCCGGCCAGCAGCGGATCGTTGGCCGCCGCCGGCAAAGGAATGGCGTACAGCGTGGCGCCCAGCGAGGCGCACAGCAGCGCCGCCAGCGTGAACGGGCGGAACAGGGAATTCATCATCGTCATCTCCAGGGGATTTTTCTAAGGTTCAAAACCGTCGTGGAACGGCATGTCCGGCATGCCGCGCACGCCGGGCAAGGCCAGGCGGAACAGGCTGCCGCCGCGGCGCCTGGCGCCAGTGCGGGCACCGCCGCCGCCGACCATCAGGCAGTCGAGCGCGGCGCCGCCGAATGCCGGCCGGGTGGCACATGGCACGGGCAAGGCCCACGCGCCGATCCGCTCGCCATCGGGCGCATGCCGGACCAGCTGGTCGCTGCCCTGCCCGGCGCTCCACACGCAGCCTTCGCTGTCGACGGTCGCGCCGTGCGGCGTGGCGTGCGCCAGTTCGGCGAACGGGCGCACGTTGGCCACCTGCGCACCGCTGGCGTCGTAGTCGCAGCACATGAGGCGGTGTTCGCCGGTGCTGAAATACATCGTGGCGCCATCGGGCGAAAAACAGATGCTGCCGGCGGCAACCGCCGCCGGCAGTGCCAGCCTTCGCAGGCCGTGGGCTTGCGAATACTGGTAAAAACTGCCGATCGCGCGCGGTT
>DASVVD010000623.1:0-7999 GCA_036386715.1 Pseudoduganella sp. | reverse complement strand
GGCTGACACGTTCCGCGCCAGCCTCGCCGTGCAACAGGCCGGTACCTGGCAGGTGCAGGTGCGCTACCGCAACAACGCGCACCAGGTCAACCTGGGCATCACCGGCGGCGTGAAATGGATGAAAGTGCTCGATGCCGCCGGCAGCATCGTTGCCCAGGGCGTGGTGCAACTGCCGCACTCCCCTGCCGGCGATACCGTGTATTCGACGCCGCTGGCCGCGCGGCTGGAAGCGGGCACGTTTGCCATCGAACTGGCCGACTTCATCAACATGAGCAGCCTGCAGTCGAACGCCACGTATGCCGATGCCGGCGGCAAGGCGGGCGCGATGAACCGCTTCGACATCCACGGCATCCGGCTGCTGGCAACGGCAGCGCCGGCCGCTTCGCCGATGGGCGCCCCGCTGGCGAAGGGCCGGCTGGAGATCGTCGACGGGTTCGCCTCGCCGCAACTGGCGAATGAGAGAAAGCTCCGGATCTGGCTGCCGGCCGGCTACGACAGCAGCGCCCGCGGCAACGCCGGCAAGCGCTACCCGGTGCTGTACATGCACGATGGCCAGAACCTGTTCGATGCGCGAACGGCGGCCTACGGCACCGAGTGGAACATCGACGAAGTTGCCGGCCGGCTGGCCGCGCAGGGCGACATGCGCGAGATCATCGTGGTCGGCGTCGACAACACGCCGGAGCGGATCGCCGAATACACGCCCTGCTGCGACCCGCGGGCCGGCGGCGGCAAGGTGGCCGCCTATGGCCGCTTCCTCGTCGATACCGTCAAGCCGTATGTCGACGCGCACTACCGCACGCTGCCGGACCGGGCCAATACCGCCGTCATGGGTTCGTCGCTGGGCGGCGTGGCCTCGCTGGTCCTGGCGCAGCAACATCCCGACGTGTTCGGCCAGGCCGGCATCGTCTCCGGTTCGTTCTGGTGGAACAGCGGCACGCTGGTCGCCACCGCGCCGCAGGCGGCGGCAATGCCGGTGCGGCTGTACGTGGATGCCGGCACCGGGATGGATGGCATCGAAGGCACGCGCGCCTTCCGCCAGGCGCTGCTGCAGCGTGGCTGGCGCGAAGGTGCCAACCTGCTGTACGTGGAAGACACGGGCGGCATGCACAACGAGCAGGCCTGGGCCGGCCGCGTGCACCGCGCGCTGCGCTGGATGTTTCCCCCGACCCGCCCCGCCGCTCAGCCGCGCGGCGGCTCGAAAGCCACGCAGTAATCCGCACAGCAGATACCGGCTTTCCGCCCGTCCGGCGGCAGGCGCGCCGTTGCCGGGATCGTCACTGCGGCCGCCCCAGCTGCCGGAAGTCGGCGCTGGCGGGGCGGCCCGGCAGGTCGAGCCGGGCCACGGCACGCGGCGACTCGGCCACGATGCGGCCGCGCCGCATCACCAGCCGGCGCGCCGCGCGCAGCCGGATCGCCTCGACCGGATCGGCCGCGTCGAGCAGCACCAGGTCGGCATGGCAGCCGGGTTCCAGGCCATAGCCCTCCAGTCCCAGGATCCTGGCCGGGTTGGCGGTGACTGCCGCAAAGCAGGCGCGCATCGCGTCCTGGCTGGTCATCTGCGCCACGTGCAGGCCCATGTGCGCCACCTCCAGCATGTCGCCGGACCCCATGCCGTACCACGGATCCATCACGCAGTCGTGGCCGAACGCCACGGTGACGCCGGCCGCCATCAGCTCCGGCACCCGCGTCATGCCGCGCCGCTTCGGGTAGCTGTCATGCCGGCCCTGCAGCGTGATGTTGATGAGCGGGTTGGCAATCGCCGCCACGCCGGACTCCGCGATCAGCGGTATCAGCTTGCTCGCATAGTAGTTGTCCATCGAGTGCATCGACGTCAGGTGCGAGCCGGTCACGCGGCCGTGCAGGCCGAGGCGGTTGGTCTCGCAGGCCAGCGTTTCGATGTGGCGCGACAGCGGGTCGTCCGACTCGTCGCAATGCATGTCCACCATCAGCCCCTGCGCCGCGGCGAATTCGCACAGCAGGCGCACCGACTCGGCACCGTCGGCCATGGTGCGCTCGAAGTGGGGAATGCCGCCCACCACGTCCACGCCCATGGCGATCGACCGTTTCAGGTTGGCCATTGCCGTGGGGCTGCGCAGCAGCCCGTCCTGCGGGAACGCCACCAGCTGCATGTCCAGGTAAGGCGCGACACGGCGCTTCACTTCCAGCAGCGCCTCCACGGCCAGCAGCCGGTCGTCGCACACGTCCACGTGGGTGCGGATCGCCAGCAGGCCGCGCGCCACTGCCCAGTCGCAGTAGCGCATGGCCCGTTCCACCAGCGCTTCCTGGGTCAGCTGCGGCTTGAGTTCGCCCCACAGCGCAATGCCTTCCATCAGCGTCCCGCTGGCGTTTACACGCGGCAGGCCATAGGACAGGGTGGCATCCATGTGAAAGTGGGCGTCGACGAACGGCGGACTTACCAGGTCGCCCCCGGCGTCGATCTCGCGCGCGGCGGCAACCGCGAGGCGCGGTGCGACCGCGGCGATACGGCCGTGCTGCACGGCAATATCCATGCCTGTGCGGCCGTCGGGCAGCGTGGCGTTGCGAATGATGAATTCCATGGTGGGCTCCGGCGATGGGTATGGCCGATTGTAGAGATATCGCCGCGAACCGTGCAACAACATGGGTGTGGAAGGCATTGAAATGCATGTTGCAATGCATAAATCCCTGAATAAAGAACGCACAAAGCGCTTTCCAACACCTTGTTTCATCGCTAGAATGCATTTATTGCAACGCACAATTCATTGTTCCAAGGAGAGCTCATGTCTTCGATTACCGAACAAATTTCCGCCAACAGCAAGTCGCAGTTAGAAAGCCAGCTCAACTTCCTGAACAGCGTGCTGAAAAACAGCGTCGACATCGCCGGCCAGGTGGTCGCACTGAACCTGAACACGGCACGCAATGCCGCCGAGCGCAGCGCCACGGCCGCCCGCCAGCTGATCGAAGCAAAGGATCCGCGCGCGGTGTTCGAGCTGGCCCGCCCGTTGTCCGCCATCGAAGGCCTGTTTGCCTACAATCGCGAACTGTTCTCGATCGCCAGCCAAACCCAGCAGGCACTGTTCAAGACCGCCAGCGACCGCCTGCGCGAAGTGCCCGCCAAAACGCTGGTGCTGGCCGCGCCTGCGGTGGCCCAGGTATCCGAATCCGCGGTGAACGCGGCCCTGGCAGCCACCAATGCGGCGGCCGAAGCCACCCAGGCCGCCGCGAGCGGCGCGGCCGGCACCGCTTCCCAGGCTGCGCATGCGGCGAGCGACGCGGCGCAGGCAGCCACGAACAGCGCGGTGGAAGCGGCTCGCGCCACCTCCGGCAGCGCGGTGGAAGCGGCGCGCGCCACGACTGCCAGGGCGGCGGAAGCCTCCACCACGGCGGCAACGGAAACCACCGAAGCCGCTACGCAGGCGGGGCAGGATGCAGTGCAGGATGTAACCCGTGCCACTGCCGAGGCGGCGAATGAAGCCACCGCGGCGGTCGAAGCCACGGGTGCCGATGCGGTCGAAGCAGCCAGCGACGCCATCGCCAGGGCAACCGAAGCGGCACCGGCAACCACGGATGCGATAGCCGCCGCCGTGGAACGCGTGACCGAGGCAGCAGCCGCGCCGGCGGCCGCGCCGATCGCCGCCCCCGAAGCAGCCGCCGCTCCGCTGTTCGAGACCGAGCAGGCCACATCGAAAGCCGCGCGCGCCAGGTCGGCCATGAAACCTGTCGTCGCAGCCGTTGCCGCACCGGGCGACAAGCCCACCCCACGCTCCGCTCCCGGCAAGTCCCGCAAGTAATTCCGGTCACCTGATTCCGGCCACCTGGCTGGACCGCCACCTGAAACGCCCGGCCATCGGCCGGGCGTTTTGCTTTTCCTCCGCCCTTGTGCCCTTCTTTCTTTCTCCACTTCGCCCACCGCCACGGGGGCGCACGCCCCGGGAAACGCCATCTTTCTCCCTGATGTATCCTACCGTCCTTCATTAAGGAATACGTCATGAGTCTATCGAGGCTAATCACGGGCTTCGTGCGTGCGCATTGGCGCGCGTATGTGGGGGCCGGGGTGATGCTGGTCCTTGTTGCCGTCATCGGCGTCTGGATTCCCCGCAAGATCGGCCAGCTGGTCGATGCCCTTGCCGCGCACCGCCTGTCCCATGCCGACCTGCTGGAAGGCGTGGGCCTGCTGCTGCTGGTAGGCGTGGCCAACTATGGCCTGCGGGTCGCCTGGCGCATCCGCCTGTATTCGACCGCCTACCGGCTCGGCGTGGAACTGCGCACCCGTTTCTACCGGCGCCTGACGTTGCAGGGGCCGGCGTTCTACCAGAAGCAGCGCACCGGCGACCTGATGGCCCTGGCCACCAACGATATCGATTCGATTGAACAGGCCGCCGGCGAAGCGATGCTGGCCGGCTTCGACGGCGCCCTGACGCTGGTGCTGGTGATCGGCATCATGACGCTGGGGGTCGACTGGCGCCTTGCGCTGGTGGCGCTGCTGCCGTTCCCGCTGATGGCCTATGCGTTCTGGCGCATTTCGAGCCAGATCCACACGGCCGCCGCCGACTCGCTGAAACGTTTCGCGGCGCTCAACGATCACGTGCAGGAAACGCTGACCGGCGTGCGCACGCTGCGCACGCTCGGCCTCGAGCAGCGCAGCGCAGCCACTTTCTCCACGCTGGCCGGCAAGGCAGCCGATGCGGCGCTCACCGCGCAGCGCTGGGAAGCCGCCTATGAACCGGCGGTCGGCCTGACACTGACGGCAGCCACCGGCCTGACGCTGGGCCTGGGGGGCTACCTGGTGTGGACCAACCAGCTCACGATCGGCTCGCTGACCAGCTTTTCCATGTACCTGGGGCAGCTGATCTGGCCGATGTTCGCCGCCGGCTGGGTGCTGTCGCTGCTGGAACGGGGCCGCGCCGCCTGGCAGCGGCTGCAGCCGATGCTGGACGCGCCGCTGACGATCGCCGACCAGGGCACCGTGGCGGCACTGCAGCCCGGCGAACTGGTGCTCGACCGGCTCACCGTGTGTTACCCGGGCCAGGCCGAACCGGCGCTGGCGGAGGTTTCGCTGCGCCTGCGCCCCGGACAGACGCTGGGCCTGGTGGGCCCGACCGGCTCCGGCAAGACCACGCTGCTGCGCGTGCTGCTGCGCCAGCTGGCACCGCAATCGGGGAGGTTGCACTGGAACGGCCATGCGCTCGAGGAATACAAGCTGCAGGCCCTGCGCGGTGCGATCAGCTGGGTACCCCAGGAATCGTTCCTGTTCTCGGCATCGATCGCCGAGAACATCGCGCTGGCCAAGCCGGGCGCCACGCGCGCCGAGGTGGAACACGCGGCCGACCTGGCCGCGATCCACGACGATATCCTGCTGTTCCCGCACGGCTACGAGACCGAGGTGGGCGAGCGTGGCATCACGCTGTCCGGCGGCCAGCGCCAGCGCGTGGCGATCGCCCGCGCGCTGCTGTCCGACAACGACCTGCTGCTGCTCGACGATGCGCTGTCGGCGGTGGACACCGGCACCGAAACGCGCATCCTCGACCACCTCGAGGAGCTGCGCCGTGCGCGGCCGGTGCGCAGCGCGATCATCGCCAGCCACCGCCTCTCGGCGGTGGCCAACGCCGACTTCATCCTGGTGCTGCACCATGGCCGCGTGGTGGAACAGGGCACGCACGACGAACTGCTGGCGCAGGACAGCTGGTATGCGAGCCAGTGGCGTTATCAACAACTGGAGGCCAGCCTCGATGCAAGCTGAAATTGTGGAAAAGACGCGCAGCGAATCGATGCGACAGGCCAGCGGCCTGCTGCGCGAGGCCGCGGCGCCCGATCGCCACCACCTCTGGTGGGCGGTACTGTGGCTGGCCATTGCCGCCGGGCTGGAGGTGATCGGTCCCCTGCTGGGCAAGCGCCTGATCGACGAGCACCTGCTGCCGCGCACGCTGGACTGGACCTCGATGACGCTGCTGCTGGGCGGCCTTGTGCTGACCGGCTGCGCCGCTTCCTGGCTGCGCTACCTGCAGCTGCTGCGCCTGTCTGGCCTGGCGATGCGCTCGGTGCAGCGGCTGCGCGAGCGGGTCTATGGCCACGTGCTGCGGCTGCCGATGGCGTTCTTCGACCGCGCCATCACCGGCCAGCTGGTGTCGCGCGTGACGAACGACACCGAAGCGGTCAAGGGCCTGTATATCCAGGTGCTGTTCGTGATCCTCGACAGCACCATCGTGCTGACCGGTACCATCCTGGCGATGGCCTGGCTGGACTGGCGGCTGATGTCGCTGGTGGTCGCGCTGATGCCCTGCGTGCTGCTGATCGTGTGGCTGTACCAGCGGCTGTCCGCGCCGGCGGTGGCCAGGGCGCGCCAGCTGCGCAGCGATATCAACGCCCAGGTCGCCGAATCGATCGGCGGCATGAGCGTGCTGCAGGCGAACAACGCGCAGGCGCGTTTCGCCGAGCGGTTCAGCCGCACCAACGAGGACCAGTACACGCAGCGGGTCGCCGAGATCCGCGCCAATGCCTGGCTGCTGCGGCCGGCGCTGGACATGCTGAACGTGGTGCTGCTGGCTTCCGTGATCTGGCTGTTCGGCCAGCGCGCCGACGGCACCGTGCTCGGCGTGGCCGAGGTGGGCGTGCTGTATGCGTTCATCAGCTACATCGCGCGCGTGATCGAGCCGCTGATCCAGATCACCATGCAGTTCAGCCAGTTGCAGCAGTCGGTGGTGGCCACCGCGCGCGTTGCCGCGCTGCTGGACGAAGCCGGCGCGCCGGAACACGGCAAAGGCGGCGCCGCGGAAGCGGGCAACGACGCCGCGGTAATGCCCGGCACGCCGGCGATCGACATCCGCCACCTCGATTTTGCCTATAACCCCGGGCAGACGGTGCTGCACGACCTGAGCCTGCAAATACCGCAGGGCGCGTTCTACGGTATCGTGGGGCACACGGGCAGCGGCAAGTCGACGCTGATGTCGCTGCTGCTGCGGTATTACCCGGCGCCACGCGGCAGCATCCTGATGAACGGCGTGCCGCTGGACGACATCGGCCACGATGCGTTCCGTTCCCGCGTGGGGCTGGTGCCGCAGGATCCGTTCCTGCTGGCCGCCTCGGCGCGCGAGAACATCGACATGGGCCGCAACCTGCCCCTGGCGCGCATCGAGGAGGCGGCACGCGCCGCGCATGCGCACGACTTCATCACGGCCCTCGAAGAAGGCTACGACACGCTGCTGGGCGAAGGCGGCTCGCGGCTGTCGTCCGGCCAGAAGCAGCTGATCGCGATCGCCCGCGCGCTGGCCGGCGAACCGCGCGTGCTGATGCTGGACGAAGCCACCTCGCGCATCGACAGCGCCACCGAGCAGGTGGTGCAGCAGGCGCTGAACGAATTGCGCGGCCGGGTGACGATCATCGCGATCGCGCACCGCCTCTCGACCATTCGCGATGCCGACCGCATCGTGGTCTTGAACCACGGCCGCATCGAGGAGTCGGGTTCGCACGATGCGCTGATGCGGATCGAGGGCGGCCTGTACCAGCGCCTGTACCTGTTGCAGCAGCTTGCCGCCTGAACCGGTATTTCCTGCCGGTGTTGCATAAATGCAGCGCCGGACGGGAACCGGGCGAAAAAGCACGGACGTTGATCGTTCCTCTCTGGCAACAGGCCTATAATGGTCCGACCCTCGCGCCCGGACCATGTGCGGCGCAGTACAAGGACCTTTCGTGGCAGCCCGACCGCCCTCTCCCTTCTTCTCTGTTTCCCGCATATGCCGCCGGCTTGGCTTTACGCTGGCGCTGGCGCTGGCGCTGGCGCCCGTATTCGCGCTGGGCCAGCAGGCCGTCGAGGCCGAACTGGCGAACACGCGCGAAATGGTACGCTTCGTGCCGGACGATGCACTACAGCGGCTGCGCGGCATCGAGGCCGCGGCACGCCGGGCCCCCAGCATGACCCGGGCCGAATTCCTATCGCTGTACAGCAACGCCAAACGGCGCACCGGCGATCCGCAAGGCGCGCTGGCACTGGCCGACGAGCTGGTGGCCCAGGGCCGCGCGGAGC
>DASVVD010000622.1:0-1622 GCA_036386715.1 Pseudoduganella sp. | reverse complement strand
GCACTGGGCTGGGCCGTCGTCGGCGACACGTCGCCGAGCCAGGCCGGCGGCATGAGCGGTTCGCTGTTCAACATGTTCGGCAACGTGGCCGGCATTACCACACCCATCGTCATCGGCTTCATCCTGCAGGCCACCGGGTCGTTCTATGGCGCGCTCGTGTTCGTGGGTGCCAACGCGCTGGTCACGGTACTGTGCTACCTGTTCCTGGTGGGCGAGATCAAGCGCTTCGAGTTCACCAGGCCGGTGATCAGGACAGCAGCGGCGGCATGAGGCACCAAGTGCGTGAAGACGGCGCGATGAAGTTGGCGCGATGAAGTTGGCGCAATGAAGTTGGCGCAATGAAGCAAGCGCAATGAAAAACGGGGCCGATGGCCCCGTTCTGCTTTCCGCACGCTGCTACATGGTCTTCATGCGTCGCGTTCGATATCGTCCTCGTCGCGCCCGCCCGCAGGCCGGATCGTTTCGATATGGTCGACATCGATGTCGGCGCCATCCGGCGCCGTGGTGTCGCGGCCGACAGTGGCCCGCTCGCCGGTGCCGCCGGCGTCGGAATCGCTGTCGAGATCGGCGTCACCCACGTCGGGGCCGGCCGTGCCGCCCGCCGTGCCCTCGTCGAGATCCTCGTTGGTACCGCCATCGAGATTGTTTTCCTCGATCTGCTGGGCCAGGCCGGAACCGCCCTGGATGTCACTGCCGGAATCGGACGTATCGCTGGGGCCGAGTGCCCCGGTACCATGGCCGCGGCCAAGCACGCGGTCCGGCGCGGTCGGGAAGTTATCGGGATCGAGTGTGCTGGTGCCTGACATAGTGCCTCCTGTTTGGTTGCCTTGGTGCCTGTACGGCGTTGCAAAGACTGTAACAGTCCATGCCGAACGGCGTCGCACACCAGAATTTTCAGCCAATGCCGCGTAACCAGCCGGCGGCAGTCCGCGTTATCGAAAAACCATGCTCATTTGGCGCCTGAATCTCACATATCACGACACATTATTTCAGTAATGAAAAATTCAGGTATATACTGTATTCATTCACTGGAGGATCATCATGAAAACCGCTTACACCCTGATTGCCGCACTGACCCTTGCCACTGCCGGCACCGCTTTCGCTGCGGAAGAATCCGCTACCGCTACCGCCACCTCTGCTGCTGCCGTCTCGACCGCCGCCGCTGCCAGCACGACCACCGTCGCCATCAGCCGGCAGGCACCGCAGCAGCGCGGCCTGACCCGTGCCGAAGTGAAGGCGCAAGTGATCGCCGCACGCCAGAACGGCACGCTGATCGAAACCGAAGCCGACATGGACGTTGCCCAGACCCGCAAGCACTACGCACGGTAATCCCTGAGCCAGCGCCGATGCTGCGTGCCCCGCATTTCTCTGC
The DNA here is from genome assembly GCA_036386715.1 of Pseudoduganella sp. Taxonomy (GTDB): domain Bacteria; phylum Pseudomonadota; class Gammaproteobacteria; order Burkholderiales; family Burkholderiaceae_D; genus Rugamonas. Next base: position 250 of record DASVVD010000622.1, on the reverse strand, counting down.
GCTGTGTGCCACTGCGCTGACCACCACCGTTCTTGCACTGGCTGTCGCCGGTTGCGCGGACATGGGCAACGTCAGGCCACGATCGCAGCCGCTGCTGGCCAATGACCTTGCTGCCGGCGCCACGATCGGCGCCGCCGTGGCATCCGATGCGCAGTGGCCTGCCGAGCAGTGGTGGCACGCCTTCGGCGATGCGCAGCTCGACCGCCTGATGACGGCGGCGCTGGCCGGCAATCCCGGCCTGAAGGCGGCC
>DASVVD010000621.1:0-4089 GCA_036386715.1 Pseudoduganella sp. | reverse complement strand
GGATCGGGCTCGACCAGGTCGGCCACGGGCGTGTTGTGCTTGACGTCGCTGCGCTTGCCGATGGCGGTGTCGAGTGAGCGCACCAGCTTGCCCGAGGCGCCGGAAATCGCCAGGCGCAGGTCGCTGTTGAGGTCGGTGACGGCGATCGGCGGCATGCCGGCCACGCGTGCCTCCATCATGCAGCGCTTGTCGTTGGAGCCGCCCTTGTGGCTGCTATTGTTGTCGCCCAGGTGGACTTCGACACGGGTGATGTTCTCGCCGAAGCGCTGCAGGGCGGTACGGACCACGCCTTCGACATGGTCGTCCAGGCTGGCGTCATGGGTGATGGCTTTATCGGTGTTGACTTGAACTTGCATCGTTACTCCTCCTCGTTGTGCTGTCCGTCAATAGTACGCCGTACGGCGCCCTTCAGTTGTTAAGTGCAGCACATTGCAGTGTTTTCAAGGGGGAGTCGCGAATTGGCGGCTATTTCGCCTGGCCCGCCAGTTCCTTGTCATGGTGCGGGAAACGGTCCATCTTCGCCAGCACGGGGAACAGCCTGATCCAGGCGCCGGTGACGACCAGGGTGGCGGCGCCGCCGAAGACGATGGCGCGCGACAGGCCCATCCAGCCGGCGGTGACACCCGATTCGAATTCGCCCAGCTCGTTCGAGGCGCCGATGAAGACGGAGTTGACGGCGCTGACCCGGCCGCGGATTTCATCCGGCGTTTCGAACTGCACCAGCAGGTGCCGGACATACACGCTGATCATGTCGCCGGCGCCCATCAGCAGCAGGCAGGCCAGGGCGACGGCAAAGGTGGCGGTGGTGCCGAGGACCACGGTACCCACGCCGAAAATCGCCACGCCGCCGAACATCCAGGCGCCGACCCGGCGCGTGATCGGGAAGAAGGCCAGCGCGATCGAGCACAGCGCGGCGCCGGCGCCGGGCGCGGTGCGCAGCAGGCCCAGGCCGGTCGGCCCCACGTGCAGCACGTCGTGCGCCAGGGCCGGCAGCAGGGCGGTGGCGCCGCCGAACAGCACGGCGAACAGGTCCAGCGAGATGGCGCCCAGCACGATCGGGCGCGACATCACGAAGCGCAGGCCTTCCAGCACGCTGTGCCAGGTGGCCGGTTCGCGGCGCGTGGCCTGCGGCGGTGCCTTCGTGATCGCCATCAGCACGGTGGCGGCCAGCAGCAGCGCCGCGGCGATCGAATAGACCGCAACCGGCCCCTGGATATACAGCAGGCCGCCCAGCGTGGGTCCGAGGATCACGGCCACGTGGAAACTGGACGAAGACAGCGCGACGGCCTTGCTGAAGTCCTGCTGCGGCACCAGGTTGACCAGCATGGCCTGGGTGGCCGGCCCCATGAACGCACGGGCACTGCCGAACAGCACCAGCACGGCGAACACCGGCCAGACGACCGCCATGCCACTGTTGGCGAACGCGAGCAGCAGCAGGCCGACCAGCAGTTGCGTGGCCAGGCAGGCGGTGACGATGTTGCGGCGGTTGTAGCGGTCGGCGGCATGGCCGGCCGGCAGGATCAGCAGCAGGAACGGCGCGAACTGCGCCAGCCCGATCATGCCCAGGTAAAACAGGTTGTGCGTCATCGAATACACCTGCCAGCCGACGGCGACATTCTGCATCTGCACGGCAAGCGTGCCGAGGATGCGGGCGGCAAGGTAGAACGAGAAATTACGGTGGCGCAGGACGGCGAAGCCGTTGGATGTGGACATGACGCGATCGGTGGTATTCGGTGAACAACAAGCGGTCCCGCCCGGCCGGGCGGGCCGGCAGGGACCGGGATCGCGGGGCGTTTAAGGTTGGGCCAGGTCGGCTTCGGTGGTGAAGGCGTCGGCGTAGAACTCGTCTTCCGGCAACGCGCAGTGGGCGATGAAGTCGCGCCGGGCCGATTCGACCACGATCGGCGCGCCGCAGGCATACACCTGCCAGCCGGAGAGGTCCTTCTGGTCGGCCACCGCGGCCTGGTGCACGTAGCCTGTGCGGCCGGTCCAGCCATCTTCCTCGAGCGCGTCCGACACCACGGGCACGTAGCTGAAGTTCGGCATCTCGGCCGCCCATTGCTCGCACAGCGCGTGCATGTACAGGTCGCGCGGCCGGCGGCCGCCCCAGTACAGCACCATCCGGCGGCTCGATCCGGCCGCCTTCATCTGTTCGACGATCGCCTTGATCGGCGCGAAACCGGTGCCCGAGGCCAGCAGCAGCATCGGCTTGTCGGAATCCTCGCGCAGGAAGAACGTGCCCAGCGGGCCTTCGAAGCGCAGGATGTCGCGTTCCTTCAGCGTGCCGAACACCTGGTCGGTAAACAGGCCGCCCGGCATGTGCCGGATATGCAGCGAGACCGCGCCGCTGCCCGGCGCGCTGGCCATGCTGTAGCTGCGGCGCTTGCCGTCGCGCAGCAGGAACTCGATGTACTGGCCGGCGCGGTATTCGAGCACCTCGTTGGCGGGCAATTGCAGCGTCATCACGATGACATCCGGCGCCAGCTTTTCCAGCGTGGTCACGCGCGACGGCATTTTCTTGACGGGGAACTCGCCGCTGCCGGCCACTTCGCGGGCGGCGATCACCAGGTCCGAATGGGGCACCGCGCAGCAGAACAGCGAAACGCCCTGCGCTTCCTCTTCCTCGCTCAGCGCACGCCGCTGGTGCGGCTTGTGCGTGACCGAACCGGCCACCACCTTGCCCTTGCAGGAACTGCACGCGCCGTTCTTGCAGCCGTAGGGCAGCCCGACGCCGGCCCGCATCGCGGCCGCCAGCACGGTTTCGTCAGCGTCGCATGCGAACTGGTGGCCGCTGGGCTGAACAGTAATCTGAAACGTCATACAATCCTTGAGATGAAAATCCACAGCAAACAAAAATCCGGCCGGCACGCAGGAAAATCGCATCTCGGCAAGCAGCGTCCCGGAAAGCCGCATTTCGGCAAGCAGCATCTCGGCAAGCCCAACCTCCTGATCCTGGGCTGCGGCGATGTCGGCATGCGGCTCCTGCCCCTGCTGCGCGCGCGCTTCCGCGTCCTTGCCGTGACCCGCGACGCGGCCAATGCCGGTGAACTGCGCGCGGCCGGCGCGGTTCCCGTGCTGGCCGACCTGGACCAGCCGGCCACCCTGCGCCGCCTTGCCGGCCTGGCACACACGGTGATCCACCTGGCGCCGCCGCCGGGCACGGGGGAAACCGATACCCGTACCCGCAATGTGACCGCCATTCTACCCGAGGCGGCCAAGGTCGTTTATGTCAGCACCACCGGTGTCTACGGCGACCTGGGCGGCCGCCTGGTCGACGAAACCCAGCCGGTGGCGCCCCATAATATCCGCGCGCGCCGGCGGGTCGACGCCGAACGCGTGCTGCGCGGCTGGGCCCGCCGTGCGCATGGCCATCTGGCGATCCTGCGCGTGCCCGGCATCTATGCGTCCGACCGGCTGCCGCTCGAACGCCTGCGTCAGGGCACTCCGGCGCTGGACGCGGCCGACGACGTCCATACCAACCATATCCACGCGGACGACCTGGCCGCGCTGCTGCGCGCGGCGCTGTATCGGGGAAAGCCGCAGCGTGTCTACCACGCCGTCGACGACAGCAACCTGCGGATGGCCGACTATTTCGATGCGGTGGCCGACGCGGTTGGCCTGCCGCGTCCGCCCCGCCTGCCTCGCGCCGAGCTGGCGCAGCGGGTATCGCCGACGCTGCTGTCGTTCATGTCCGAATCGCGGCGGCTTGCAAACGGCCGGCTGAAGCGGGAGCTGGGTTTGCGCCTGCGCTACCCGACTGTTGCCGAAGGGCTACAAAGCGTAGCGCTGATCCGGCAGGATTGACACGCCGCAAGGGTCCGGGTGTCGCTTGCGACTAACGTAGGCAGACATCTTCAGGAGGTCGTATGGACATGAACCGCCGGCACCCCAGCAAGGAAGAAGTACGGGCATGGATGGCCCGGCGCCGGGTTTCTTGCCGCGCCGGCCTGCCGCTGCCGCTGCCGTCGCCGGCGGAGCTGCGGCGCGAACTGGGCTGGCACCAGTTGCCGGCGGTGCAGCAGGAGGCCGCGGCGATGATGTTGCCGATCGTGCTCGCCGAACTTGCGGCGCTGACGGCGCTTGCCTGGT
>DASVVD010000620.1:0-2268 GCA_036386715.1 Pseudoduganella sp. | reverse complement strand
GACGCTGATCCTGTCCGGCCCCCTGTTCGCGATGACGCTGCAACGCATCCGCGGCACGCCGGCGCAGATCTTCCGCGGCGCCGAGGTGCCGGCAAGCGAGCTGCCCGGCGCCTTCAACAGCTTTGCCACGGCGCTGCTGCCGGTGCTGCTGCTGGGCGCGACGACGCTGGTGACGATGGCACGCCCTGCCCTGGCCCCGCAGCTGGCCGTGCTGGCCAACCCGCTGATCGTGATGCTGCTGTCGTATGCGGTGGCCATCGTCACGCTCGGCCTGGCGCGCGGCTGGAAGCTGGCGCAGGTGATGCAGGGGCCGCAGGAAGCGATGCGCGAGATCGCCCCGATCCTGCTGATCATCGCCGGCGCCGGCGCGCTCAAGCAGGTCCTCGTTGAAACCGGTGTCGGCGCGCAACTGGGCACCCTGCTGGCGGGCACGCCGGTGCCGCCGCTGGTACTGGGCTGGCTGGTCGCCACGCTGATCCGCATCTGCCTGGGATCGGCCACCGTGGCCGGCGTCACCGCCGCCGGCATCGTCGAACCGCTGGTGCACAGCAGCGGCGTCAACCCCAACCTGATGGTGCTGGCGGTCGGTGCCGGCAGCCTGATGTGCAGCCACGTGAACGATTCCGGGTTCTGGATGTTCAAGGAGTACTTCGGCCTGTCGCTGCAGGATACCTTCCGCTCCTGGACGCTGATGGAAACGCTGGTCGGCACGTTCGGCCTGCTGTTCGTGCTGCTGCTGTCCGCAGCCGTGGGTTGACACCATGGCACGGTTATAGCCGAGTTCGTGTCATGGTGTCTGGCACCGTGACACGAGCCCAGCTGTGATGCGCGCAAACTTTATGAAAAACAATACGGGACAATCAATGAAAACTTACCTGTTACTGGCTGCCACGCTGGCGGCTTCGGCAGCGCAGGCCGCTTCGATTTCCGCTTACCAGACCATGCCGGAGGACGCGCGCGCGGTCGTGGCGCAGGCAAAGGGCGACGGCACGACCGACGATACCGCCGCGCTCCAGCAGGCCATCGACAAGGCCTCCAACAACGAGCAAGGCGGCGTGGTCTTCCTGCCCTCGGGGCGCTACCGTCTCACGCGCACGCTGCTCATTCCGCTGGCGGTGCGGGTGTACGGTGTCGGCCCGACCCGCCCGGTGTTCGTGCTGGCGCCGAAGACGCCCGGCTTCCAGAAAGGCGTGGCGAACATGGTGATCTTCACCGGCGGCGACCAGAACCGGGTCGGCAAGGTGCCGATGCCGGTGCCGAGCGCCGTGCCGTTCAGCCCGCAGGACAAGCCGGTGCGCGATGCCAACTCCTCGACGTTCTATTCGGCGCTGTCGAACGTGGACTTCGAGATCGGCGACGGCAACCCGGCGGCGGCGGCCGTGCGCATGCACACGGCGCAGCATTCGAACCTGTCGCACATCGACTTCCACATCGGTTCCGGCCTGGCCGGCGTTTACCAGGTCGGCAACGTCGCCTACAACCTGCGCTTCTACGGCGGGCGCTACGGCATCCTGGCCGAGAAGACCTCGCCGGCCTGGCAGTTCACGCTGCTCGATTCCTCGTTCGACGGCCAGCGCGACGCGGCCATCCGCGAGCACGAGGCCGGGCTGACGATGGTCAACGTCGACATCCGCAATACGCCGGTCGGCGTGGAGATCGACCGCGGCTATGGCGACTGGCTGTGGGGCAAGGATGTGCGCTTCGAGAACGTCTCGAAAGCCGCGCTCATCGTCAGCAACGAAAACAATGTCTACACGCAGGTCGGCTTCGAGAAAGCCGTGGCGCGCAACGTGCCCGTGTTCGCGCGCTTCCGCGACAGTGGCAAGACCCTGGAGGGAAAGGGCCGCGATTACCGCGTCGATGAATTCAACCATGGCCTCACGCTGGCCCAGCTCGGCGAGCCGGGCAAGTTCGCGACGAACTACAAGACCGCGGCGCTGTCCGGGGACAGCGCGGCATCGAAGCGCGCCCTGCGCCTGTTGCCGCCGTCGAAGGAATGGGCCAATGCGCGCACCTTCGGCGCGGCCGGCGACGGCACCACGGACGACACCGCGGCGATCCAGAAAGCCATCGACAGCAGCCGCGTGGTCTACCTGCCGCTGGGCTTCTACGTGGTCAACGATACCATCCGCCTGAAGCCGGACACGGTGCTGGTCGGCCTGCACCCCGGCCTGACGCAGCTGCTGATCCCCAACGGCTCGACCGCCTACCAGGGCGTGGGCAGCCCGAAGGCGCTGCTGGAAAGCGCGCGCGGCGGCAATGCGATCG
>DASVVD010000619.1:0-2754 GCA_036386715.1 Pseudoduganella sp. | reverse complement strand
AGGTCGCGGATACGCACCGCCGGCGCGATCAGTGCCGCGCCCCGGCCGGTGAATTCGGGCGCATAGCCGGCGGCGATGCTTTCCGCCCACATCGTGGTCTGCCCTCCCTGCGACCAGCCATACATGACGTAGCGGTTCGATGCCCGCGCACCGGGGAAGTTGCGGGCCACGCGCAGCATGTCGAGCGATGCCCGCGCATTCGGCTGGCCGGCCATGTAGAAGGCCGGGCCGGGCAGGCCAAGGCCCGGATAATCGCTCATCACCACGACATGCCCCTGCGCCAGCAGCGCAGCCAGCGCGGGCACGCGCTCATGGCCGCCCTCCTTCGTGCTGCGGCGCGAAGGCGCGCAGGCATCCGCCAGCCCCGCCGTTTCATGGTTCCACAGCACCACGTCGCGGGGTTCGCCGCCGGCCGCCAGGGGCAGGTAGAGTTCGCCCGACACGTAGGCCAGCCGGCCCGGCGCGATCTCGGACACGTAGATCACGTTCCAGCCTGCCGAGCCTTTTGGCGCGTCGGTGCGCTTCTGCATTTGCAGGATCGTACCGGGTCTCGCCCCCGCAGGCGGCGCTTCATGGACATTCCACAGATCGGTGCCGATGCTGCCCGGCGTCAGTGTGCCGGCGCTCGCGGCGCCGGCCGCCAGCACGCATGCCGGCAGCAGCATGCGCAAGGATTGGTGGATCCTGGTGATGAGGTTCATTTGCCGTCTCCTGTATGGTATCGTTGGATATCAGGTAGTCTGATATCCAGTCCATCATACGGCGCGCGCTGGCGGCATGGACCTCCGCAGATGCGGAGGGGAAGGAGGATTTCTATGAACAGGATTTCTATGGAACAGGATCCCATGGAACAGGACTGGACCGCAGGTGTCGAGCCCGGCGGCAACCTGCCGATGGCGCTGCATGGGGCGTTCAGCACCTGCCTGCTGGAGCTTGGCAGCCTGGCACGGCATGCCCGTGCGGACGTGCTGGTGCGGGATGCCCTGCTTGCCTGGCGCAGGCTGGTACCGTTCGATGCGGGATGGTGGGGCGAGGTAGCAGACGATCCACCGCGCAACCTGCTGCACGGCAGTATCGGGCTGGATGCCGGGTTCACGGACGAGTGGAACCGCTTCATCGCCGCGCACGACACCTTTGCGCACGGCTCGATGGCGCAGCCCGGCATGGTGCTGCGTGCGAGCGGCGGCTACAAGGGCCCGCCCGGGGTCATCGCCGATTTCATCGACCGGCATCGCCTGCACGCGATCATGGCGATCACGGTGGCGCTGCCTGGCAGCGGGCTGCAGTTCTTCATCTCACTGTACCGTCATGATCCACAGGATGGCTTCGGCGATGCGGAGGGCGCGCTGTTTGCCGAGTTCACCCGGCACCTGGTGCAGGCGTGGCAGTACCGGCTGGCCGACCTGCGCACCAGCGGGCCGCTCGACGGAATGGCGCTGTGCGACCGGGACGGCCGGCTGTGCTATCTGGGAAGGCGGATTGCCGAGCTGTTGAGCATGCAAACCTGCCTGCGCACTGGCGGGCAGGCAGGTTTGCAAGGTAATTGGTGCGGAACGACATTGCCGTCCGCATTGATCGCGGCGCTGCATGGAGCGCCGCGCTGTATCCGGTTTGCCGGAGCGAGATTGTCGCTGGAACCGGTCGGCGAGCTGGTTGCTGTCTCGCTGTCTGTCAGTACCCTGGCGCTGACGCCGCGCGAGCTGAGTGCTGCGCTGCTGTTCGCACAAGGGCTGTCGTACAAGGAAGTCGCCCGGGTGCTGGCGCTGTCGCCGGCAACGGTACGGACTTACCTGAAAACCGCCTACGCGCGCCTGGAAGTGACCAACAAGGTGGCGCTGATTGGCGCGCTCAATATGACAACTTGACTGCGATCAGCGACGGCGCTGATGATTCGTGGGCGCTGGGCCACGCTTTTCAATATGACGGAACGTAATGCGACCTTTGTTCAGGTCATAAGGCGACATTTCCAGCGTCACGCGGTCACCTGCGATGATGCGGATATGGTTTTTCTTCATCTTGCCGGAGGTGTAAGCGATCAGCTTGTGACCATTGTCGAGATCGACGCGGAAGCGCATTTCCGGCAGAATTTCCGTGACGAGACCATTCATTTCAATCAGTTCTTCTTTAGCCATATTTCCTTTCGATTGTGTTCGCGGAACGCGAACGGATGATGCGGTAACAGGTGAACTACATGAAGATCACGCGCCGCAGCAGCGTTAATACCACATATATGGGCGGAACGGAGAAAAAAAAGCCCGCTTGCTGCGGGCTTCGTTTCAATGTGCTGCCAATGCTTGTATCGCTGTTTCAGCCCATGCTATCTGCGTGGTGCGAAACTCCGGGGCGCCCAGGACAATCCGCCTGGTGCGGCCGGTGTGTAAATCCGACAAAGTGTGGAACGACAACCTGGCGGGCGGCATATTTGCCTGAGGTTCATCACCTCGCCGCGTCACAGCTTTACACTTGCCTGTTCGCGTCGCCTGCCTGGATCGATGTGAATGAACCCACCGACCAACAAAGTATAGCACAAAATTCTTTGTGCGGTGCACAAAATTATACCTGGAAATTTTCTGTAGCTTCCATGGAACAAAGCGACGGTTTGCCATCGAGATCGGGCCGGTACATCCACAGCACCTGCTAGGGGCGCGGCGGATAGTTCTGGCGGAGCGTTTGCCGAGGCGTTCGTGGCCTGCCTGGTGAAACGCTGACCTGTAGCCAAAAGGTTAAGCTAATAGCGTTGCAGGACGGCCGCGG
>DASVVD010000618.1:0-3379 GCA_036386715.1 Pseudoduganella sp. | reverse complement strand
CACCAGCACCGGGGGGAGGGAAGGTCCTTGCAATGCTATGGCACCGCGTATTTCCGGGAAGGGCATTGCCTTGGCGAACAGCCAGCCCTGCGCGAACTGCACGCCGTGTTCGACAAGGTATTCGGCATGGGCTTCGGTTTCCACGCCTTCAGCGATCATCCGCAAATCCAGTGCGCGCGCCATGGCGATGATGTGCCGCACCACCTGGTTGGTGGGCGCACGCGTGCCGATGGCGTCGATGAACGAACGGTCGATCTTCAGGAAATCCAGTTCGAGCGTTTCAAGGTAGGACAGGCTGGAATAGCCGGTACCGAAATCGTCGATGGCCAGTTCGATGCCGCGTGAACGGAGTGCCGCGATAACCGGCCTCGCGGCCACCATGTCGACCAATCCACGTTCGGTAATCTCGACGATCAGGTTGGATGGCGATGCGCCGGCTTCCTTCATCAGATGGTCGAGCTGGCCGACGATCGCCAGGGAAGCGAGATCGGCGGCCGACAGGTTGACGGCGATATGGAATGCCGGATGAGCCGCCAGGAAGTCGCCTGCGTCCTGGCGTATCAAATGCAGTACGCGTTCGGTCAGCTTCGTTATCGTGCTGGACTGCTCCGCCACCGGAATGAACAGGTCCGGACCGATCAGTTCCCCATTTGAACGGCGCCAGCGCAACAGCGCCTCGACACCAACCCATCTGCCCGTCGCCAGTTCGACGATCGGTTGATAGGCCAGGAAGAATTCGTTGCGGCGCAGTCCCTGCCGCAGCGCGCTGGCCAGTGACATCTGCTGTCGGGCCAGCAGCACGATGGCGCCAGCAAGTGCCAGGCCGGCCAGCACGCCGGCTGGTACCAGCCTCAGTGCCAGGTCCATCGTGCGCGTGCGCACGTACGACAAGGGGACGGCGGCAATGGCCGCCGTGCGGAAAATCGGCGAGCGAAGCACCGCGACCATGTAGCCATCGGCGGTGAATGTCGCCGCCTGCCTGTCCCCCACCTTTGAAAGCCAGCGCACGTCGATGAATCCGCGCTGGGCCATCGCCCCGCCACCTTCGCGCATATCCAGGTGGATGACCGCCAGCGAAGCTTCCGGCACGGCAGTCCAGGTGTCGAGCGGCAGATCGCGATGGAACAAGGCGACGAATCCATCCTTGCCAATGCCCACCAGCGCACTGGCGACACGGTTCGCCAGCGGTATCCTGGTGTACACATCGGCGCCGCTGGCCGAGCGAAATGTCGCTGCGCCCAACGGTATGGCATCGGCCCCCATTGACGAGCAAACGATGTCGCCATCGCGCGCGTAGCCGATCGCCTGCAGGTAGGTGGAAGTGAGATCGATATCGCGCATCAGCGCCCTGGCATCCGCGGAACACGGCGGCAGGCCCGAGCGCTCGAGCCGGGCGATCCCGACCAGGGCCTGCCGGCCCGTCTCGTCGAAACGGCGCAGGACGTCCCGGGCATAACCTTGCACCAGATCGCTTTCAGCTCGCAGCGCCTGGCGTTCAGCTTCCTGCATGGCCAGCCACGGGGGCAGGCAAACGGCAATGACGATCGCCAGCAATGCAAGAACATACAGGGGGCGTTTTTTCATCCTGGCCTCGCAACGATCCGTGGGGCGCGGCCCACGCGTGCACGACCAGTATAGGCGAGGTCATTGGTTGCTTCCGCCTAAAAATTATCGCGGCCTGCAAAAAAGCCGGCAGCGCGACAGATGATTCATGCCTGGAACCGGCCCATGGCCGGGACCAGGCACGCCGCGCAGGCGAAGCAAGGAAATCAGTGCGCGTCCTGTTCCTTGTCGCGGCCGACCGTCAGCAGGCGCGATGCGTCCGACCTGTTGTAGGTTTCCACCTTGCCTGCCACGTTGACAACCGCGTTGCCGGGGCCGCGCACCGTTACCTGGGCCTGGTCGGCCCGCAGGGCGGTGCCGTCGATGCTGCCCGAGCCGGTCAACTGCGCCGACAGCCCGCCCGTGCGGCCTTCCAGGTGCGCGCCGCCGGAGCCGGCCAGCGCCAGGCGCATGCTTTTCGTTTCGGCTGCGGCGCTCAGGTCGCCCGAGCCGCGCAGTTCGGCGTCCAGCGTTTCGGTCACCCGGCGCAGGTCCATGTTGCCCGACCCGTGGCCCCGCAGGATCGCGCGGCCGGTGGTGAGCGCTTCGCCGTCGAAATTGCCCGAACCGTTGACGGTGGCTTCCAGTGTGCCGGTCGAACCGCCCAGCTTTATGCTGCCGGGACCGTCCAGCGTCACGCGCAGGCTTTGCGTTTGCAGGCCGCGCACTTCCAGGTCGCCGGAACCGCGTACCTGGGCTTCCAGCTTGCCGATGGCGCCGGCCACGCAGGCGCTGCCGGGGCCGGAAAGGCTGGTGCTGGCACTTTCGACGGCCAGCCCGCAGGCATCGAGATCGCCGGAGCCGGCCAGCGTGGCGTGGATCGCGCGGCTGCGGCCATGCAGCGCGACCGAGCCGGGGCCGGTCAGCGTGGTGCTGACTTTGTCCGTGCGCAGGTCGGTCACGTCGAGGTCGCCCGAGCCTGTAACGTCGGCTGCCAGTTCCTGCGTTACGCCAGCCGCTTGCAGGTTGCCCGGGCCGCTCAGCTTCACCCGCAGGGTGGCCGCGCGCAGGCCGCGCAGGTCGAGGTCGCCGCTGCCGCTGCCGCGCACGGCCAGTTCGCGCACGTTGCCGTTGGCCTCCAGGTCGCCGGGCCCGGTCACCGCCAGTTGCAGCGTTTCGCCGCGCGCGCGGTCCAGGCGCACGTCGCCGCTGCCGCTGCTCGTCAGGCTTTTCAGCAGCGGCGCGCCGATCGTCACCATCACCGGTTCGTCATGCTTGCCGAAGCTGAAGTGCCAGCCATTGCGGGCCTTGCGGCGCACCACCAGCGTATCGCGCTCCACGAAGGTCTCGATGTCGGCCAGGTCGCCGGCCGGGCCGGTCAGCCGCAGTGCGCGGGGCGCCGCACCATCCACCTGCACATCGAACGGCCCGGAGACGTCGATCGCGCTGAAGGCGCCGATGTTGCGGGTCTCGGTGGCACGCGCCGGCGCAGGGGCTGCGTGAGCGGCGAGCGGGGCAAGGGGGGCAGCGACCAGGGTCAGCAGGGCAAGCGCGGGGAGGAGTCGGTTCATGATGTTGGCCTCATTGGGGGAAGCATGACGATAAGCCAACGGCATGCCCGGCGCGAGGGCAGTGGGACGGAGCGGGAAAAACGCGGTGCCGGCTGCGGTATCGTGCGACGGATGGTGCCCAGCCCGATGGTACTCAGCCGAATGTGCTCAGCCGAATGCGTCTTCCTTGTGGCTCGCGCGCAGGAAAATCAGTACCAGGCCGACCAGCAGCATCGATGCCATGCGCGGCTCGGGAATGGTGGGCGGCACCGTGACCTGCGTGGGCC
>DASVVD010000617.1:0-2936 GCA_036386715.1 Pseudoduganella sp. | reverse complement strand
ACACCCGCGCGACATTGAAGCTGGCCACATTCGCTGCCGCCAGCGTGTTCTGGTAGGTCTGCGCCAGGAAGGGATTGGTGGCGCTGATTGTGGCGCCGTTCAGCAGCACGTTGTAGGCGCCGAAATTCTCCGTGCGATTGTCCGTGTAACTGCCTTCGACATAGCCGTGGACCGTGTCGGTGAAGTCATAGTCGGTACGCACGAACGCCTGGTTCGATTTCATCGAACCGCGGATCGAGCCGTTGTAGTAGGCGCCGTCGCCGCCGCTTTCGTACGCGGCATTCCCCGTTGCGGCACCGTGCACCAGCGGGCTCAATGTACCATCCTGCGCGAAGTTCTGGCCGGCGAGCGGGCCGGTGCGCACCAGGCCGCCGAACGTGGCCGTGGCGATGCGCGTGTTGTCGACCAGGTGATAGGGATTGGCCGCGGTGCCGGCACCCTGCGCGGTCCACTGGTGCGTGCCCCACGGCCGGTCGGTGCGGGACAGCACGCCCGGATCGTCGCGGTACTGGTAACTGGCGATCACGTGGCCGCGCCCGCCCCACAGGTCGGTGCCGCCGGCAAAGCCGATATCCCTGGTCTTGCCATCGCCGTAGGTCGAACTGCCGCCGCTCACCTGTGCCTTGACGCCCGTGAAACGGGTATCGGTGACGAAGTTGATGACGCCGGAAACCGCATCGGAACCATACACCGCCGATGCGCCGCCGGTGACGATATCGACGCGGCGCAGCAGCATCTGCGGGATCATGTCGGTGTCGACCAGCTGGTCCTGCGTGGTGGCGGGCAGCCGGTGGCCGTCCCACAGCACCAGCGTGCGCGGAAAACCGAGGCCGCGCAGGTTTTGCACATTGCCCGAGTTGTTCGTGGTGCCATTGCCGGAGTTCTGGTTCTGCCCGCGCGAGCCGGCAAAGATCGGCAGCTCGTTGATCGCATCCGAGATGCTGCCGGGCTTGGTGGTCAGCAGGTCGTCCACGCTGACCGCCGTGAGCGGCGTGGGGCTCTGGCTGCCGGGGCTGACCCGCGAACCGGTGACGACGACTTCGCTCATCGGCTGCGCCGCGGCCGGCTCCATGGACTGTGCCTGGGCCGCAGTGCCGATGGCGAGCGTGCCGGCGCCCGCCAATGCGGAGATCAGGCCAAGCGACCTGCTCCAGTCGCCAGGGACTGTCCTCGACAGGGCCAGCGCGATGCGATTCAGGGTGATGGCCGAGCGGCCTGCTTGCACGCCATCGGCGGTACGGCGGTTTTCAACACGTTGCATGACAAGGTCTCCTTTGGTACGGATGCTGTGCAATCCGCTATTGTTTTTTGCTGTTTTTTACTTGTCCGGCCAGGACCGGTTCCGGCTTCCTTGCGCCTGATCTGACGTACCAATACTACGGCGCGCATTGCGAGCGAGTATTTAGACGAAAGTGAGTTTCGCTGGCATTTTTCTGGTGGGCTCGCTAAAGCGGTGTATCAGGACTACAAGGCACATAGCCGAGCAGTGGCACTGCCCCGTCATATGCCCGCCGCCGGTGATGACTGCGCCGGGCTGCACCGCCATAAAAGTCCTGGCGAAAGTCGTTTTCATGCAGGGACAGGCGGCCGGGCCTTGCGTACGATCGTGGCGCCGGACGCGATTGCGCAGTCGCGCATGCCGGTGCTTGCGCAATGCGCGTTATCGACCGGGAGACAATGTTGGACAAATCAGACAGGGCACTGCTTGCCGCGGCGCTCGCGGCACTAATGACAGGCGCCCATGGCGCCGAGACCGGCATCCGGCCCGCTGACGCCCCGTGCATCGGCGAACGCATCTACATCGGCACGCACCAGCAAAACGGTGCCCAGTCCATTTTCACCTCCACCTTCGACGAGCAGTCCGGCACCTTCGGCATTGCACGCGCCGTGTCGGCGGTCGTTCGCCCGACATGGCTCGTCAAGGACCCGGACCGGCCAGTGCTGTACAGCGTGAGCGAGACAGGCAACGATGGCCTTTCCATCGGCAAGGTGTTCAGCCTGCGTATCCAGGGCGCCACCGGTGACCTGGAAGAGATCAACCAGGTCCCGTCGGGCGGTGGAGGTCCCACGCACCTGGCGCTGGATTCGCGCTCGCATACGCTGTTCGTGGCCAATTTCGGCACCGGCCACGTGGCCGCGCTGCCGGTCGCGGACAAGGGGGAACTGGACACCCCGGTATCGATCGGCGCGGACCACGGCACGGGCCCGACGCCGCGCCAGCGCGGCCCGCATGCGCACGGCGCGACGATCGACCCCACCGGCCGGTTCGTGCTGGTACCCGACATGGGTGCCGACCGGGTATTCATTTACCGGTTCAGCGCCGGCAGGCGTGCGCTGGTGCGCGCCGACATGCCCTTCCTGCAGTTGCCGCCGGGCTCCGGGCCACGCCACCTTTCTTTCAGCCCCGACGGGCGCACCGCCTACCTGCTGACCGAACTGACGGCCGAACTGCGCGTCTACGGATGGGATGCCACGCGCGCCATGCTGCAGCCGCTGCAAACCTTGCCGATCGCCGGCGCAGGCTACCAGGGCGCGAGGAGTGCCGGCGAAATCGTGGTCTCCGGCGACGGCAGGCGGGTCTATGTTTCAAGCCGCGGCGAGGACGCGATCGTTACCTATGCGGTCGATGCGCGCTCCGGCCGGTTGTCCGAGAGTCAAAGGATTTCCTCGGGCGGCCGGCAGCCATGGCACCTGGCGCTGTCGCCCGGCGGGCGCTGGCTGCTTGCCTCGAACGAAGCGACCGGTTCGGTCAACGTATTCGCTGTCGACGCGGACAATGGGCGGCTGACCGCGTCGAACAGCAGGCTGGAGGTCGCCACGCCGGTGAACGTGGTGTTCGCGGGTGCGTGCCCGCGCCGCTAAGAAGCGCCAACAGCAAGGACCCGGCCCTGCAGGAAGCAGGAGCCCGGCCCGAACATGCATCGATACCCGATCTA